>DATAGN010000269.1:0-22813 GCA_036263715.1 Ramlibacter sp. | reverse complement strand
CACATCGCCGAACAGGGCATCACCTACGACGGCCCCATGCCGCAAGGCCGGGAGGGCGCGCGATGAACCGCGTGCTGGGCGACCTGCGCGTCATCGAGATGGGCACCTTCATCACGGGCCCGGCCGCCGGCGTGCTGCTGGCCGACCTGGGCGCCGACGTGGTGAAGATCGAGAAGCCCGGCACCGGCGATCCCTTCCGCGCCTCGCCCGACGGCTCGCTCTACGACGCGAACTTCCTCGCCTTCAACCGCAACAAGCGCAGCCTGGCGCTCGATACGAGCGTGCCGCAAGACCTGGCGGTGTTCGACGAATTCATCGCGAACGCGGACATCTTCATCCAGAACTTCCGCCCCGGCGCCGCTGAGCGCCTGAACGCGGGTTACGAGCGCCTGCACGCCATCAACCGGCGCCTGGTCTACTGCGCCATCAGCGGTTTCGGACCGGACGGTCCTGCCGCCGGCAAGCCTTGCTACGACACCGTGGCGCAGGCAGCCAGCGGCTACCTGGACCTGACGCTCAATCCCGAGAACCCGCGCATCCTGGGGCCCGCCGTCGCCGACTCAATCACCGGCCTGTACGCGGCCTACGGCATCCTCGGTGCGCTGCACGAGCGCAATCGCACGGGCACGGGGCGGCTGGTGGAGATCTCCATGGTGGGTGCGATGACGCACTTCAACGTGGACGCCTTCACCCACTACTACACCGATGGCGAGTTGATGCGGCCGTACACGCGCCCGAGCCTGTCGCAGGCGCACGTGCTGACGTGCCGCGACGGCAAGCGCGTGGCGCTGCACATGTCCTCGCCGGTGAAGTTCTGGCGCAACCTGGTGGAGGCGACCGGCCATCCCGAGCTGCTGGAGGACCCGCGCTTCAAGGAGCGCTCCGCCCGCATCGACAACCACGGCGAGGTGATCCGCGTTCTGGACGGCTACTTCAAGCAGCATGACCGCGACGAGTGGTGCCGCCGGCTGGAGGCGTGCGACGTGCCCCATGCACCGGTGTACGACGCGACCGATGCGCTGGACGACCCGCAGGCGCGGCACATGCAGCTGAAGGTGCAGGCGCGCTGCGACGATGGCCGCACCTTCACCACCGTGCGCAACCCCGTGATCTACGACCGCGAGGCGCCCGCCCCTGTGCTGCCGCCGCCTTACCTGGACCAGCACCGCAGCGAACTGCTGCCGCACGCCACGAACTGAACACCGGAGACAGACAAATGCATTCGATCCTCAAACGGCTGCTGGCCGCCGTGACCCTGGCTGCCACCGCGCTCGCTGCGCAGGGCCAGGACTTCCCCAACAAGCCGTTGCGGCTGGTCGTGCCGGCCGGCGCGGGGACCTCCACCGACATCGTCGCGCGCATGATGGGCGAAGGCTTGTCGCGCGAACTGGGCCAGCCGGTGGTGGTGGAGAACCGCACCGGCGCCAGCGGCAACATCGCGCACGAGTTCGTCGCCAAGGCGCCGTCGGACGGCTACACGCTGATCCTCACCAACACGGGCCCGCTGTCGATCAACAAGTCGCTGTACAGCAAGATCAACTTCGACCCGGTGCGCGACTTCACGCCGATCGCCACCATCGGCTACACGCCCACGCTGCTGCTGGTGCGCGCCGACGCGCCGTGGAAGACCGTTGCGGAACTGGTGCAGTACGCCAGGCAGAACCCGGACAAGGTGACCTATGCGTCCGCCGGCAACGGCACCACCGGCCACCTCGCCGGCGAGCTGGTCAAGTCCATGAGCGGCACGAAGATGACGCACGTGCCGTACAAGGAGGGCGCGCAGGCGGTCACGTCGGTGATCGGCGGCCAGACCGACTTCATGTTCTACCACCCGGCCGTCGCCATGCCGCAGATCCAGGCCGGCAAGCTGCGCGCGCTGGGCCTGAGCAGCAAGGCGCGCTCCACCGCCGCGCCCAACGTGCGGCCGCTGGCGGAGCAGGGCTTCCCCGGATTCGACCTGATCGGCTGGTGGGCGCTGTCGTCGAACGCCAACCTGCCGCCGGCCGTCACGGCCCGACTGGTGCAGGCCAGCGACAGGATCGTGCGCTCGCCCGAGTTCCAGGCCAAGCTGGCGGGCGTCGGCATCGAGCCCTTGCTGATGTCGCAGGCCGAGTACTCGCAGTTTGTGGTGAGCGAGTTGGAGAAGTGGAGCAAGGTGGTGCAGCTGTCGGGGGCGCGGGTGGACTGATGCCACTCAGCGCGGCATCGCCGCGTCCGCCTCGCGCCGGTTCACGGCATGGAACAGGCCCCGCAACCACTTGTTGGCGGGGTCGTTCTGCATGCGGCGATGCCAGTACTGCTGCACCTGCAGCTGCGGCGGCCGGAACGGCAGTTCCACGCGCTTGAGCGCGATGTGCCGGCCCACGACCGTTGCAATGTCGTCTGGCACGGTGGCGACC
Organism: Ramlibacter sp.; assembly: GCA_036263715.1. GTDB lineage: Bacteria > Pseudomonadota > Gammaproteobacteria > Burkholderiales > Burkholderiaceae_C > Ramlibacter. The sequence continues at coordinate 20,414 of DATAGN010000269.1, read as the reverse complement.
AGGTCGCTGCCGGGAAGCAGGGCCAGCAGGCTCATGAAGTGCGACAGCTCCACCACCACGTGCCGGTGCCACCCCTTGTCTTCCAGGAAGCGGTCCAGCAGGTGCTCGCGGCCGTCCGGCCGCACGACGACGTGGCGTGCGGCGAGGTACTGGCGCGCGGTCATGCGCGCTGGCGCAGCGGCATTCTTCGCATCGGCGATGCACGTGTACGAGGTCTTGAACAGGGCCTGCTGGAAATAGCCCGCCTTCTGCAGGTCGGGAAAGAAGCCCACGGCGAGATCCGCTTCGCCCGACTCCAGCGCCTGCGCTGCCGCGGCGCGCGGTCGGGATACCGCCTGCAGGCGCACCTGCGGCGCTTCGTTGCGCAGCCGGCGGATCACGCCGGGCAGGAAGGCGACTTCGCCGATGTCCGGGGTCAGGATGGTGAAGCTGCGGTCCGCGCGCAGGGGGTCGAACGCGGCCTGCTGCAGGATGTCGGACTCGATCGCCTGCACCACGCGGTGAACCGCGGGCGCGAGCTCCAGCGCGCGCGGCGTCGGCTCCATCTGCGCGCCGGCGCGCACGAACAGCGGGTCGTCGAACAGCGCGCGCAGGCGCGCGAGCGCCGCGCTCGTCGCGGGCTGGCTGAGTCCCACCGCTTCGGCCGTGCGGCTCACGCTGCGGTGCCGCGCCATCGCATCGAAGATCACCAGCAGGTTCAGGTCGACCGCCCGGATATCCATGCCGTGGATTCTATGTATTCGTCGCATCGGCTGTTCAGATGGGCCGGGCGGGCCTAGCATCCGGGCGGACCCCTGCATCACCCGCGGCCGACGAAGCCGCCCACCGGAGACAAGCCCCATGAAACGCAGAGACTTCGCGCGCGCGGCGCTGCTGCTGCCGCTGGCCGGCCGCGCGGCGGCCCAGGCACCGGCCTGGCCGCAGCGACCCATCAAGTTCATCCTGTCGCAACCCGCGGGCTCGGGCCCGGACATCCTGGCGCGTTATGTGGGCGAGCAGCTGGCCCGCACCTGGAACCAGCCGGTGGTGATCGAGAACAAGCCCGGCGGCCAGAACGTGATCGGCGCGCAGACGGCCGCGCGTGCCCCGAACGACGGCTACAACTTCTACTACGCCACCACCGCGGCGATGGTGACGAACGCGTACACCTTCAAGGCGCTGCCCTACGACCCCGTGAAGGACTTCGTTCCCATCCGCCTGGTGGGCCGCAGCCCCTTCGTGATCGCCGCCGCTGCGAACTTTCCCGCGAAGGACCTCGCGGACGTGATCGCCCGCGCCAAGGCGCAGCCCGGCACCATCAGCATCGCCACCGAAGGGCCGAAGACCTTCTCCGGCATGCTGGCCGACACCGTCGCCTCGATGGCCGGGGTGAAGCTGAACCACGTGCCCTACACCAAGGCGCCGGATGCGCTGCAGGACGTGATCGGCGGCCGCGTGCAGCTGGTCTGCCTGCCCGATGCGGCGCTCGCCGCGTACTTGAAGTCCGGCCAGGTGCGTGCGCTGGCCGTGAGCACGGCGCAGCGCCAGCCCGACCTGCCCAACGTGCCGAGCCTGTCCGAGAGCTTCCCGGGCTTCGAGTACACGGGCTGGAACGGCCTCTTCGCACCGGCCGGGACGCCCGCCGACATCGTTGCGCGCGTCAACCGCGACCTCGAGGCGGTGCTGCGCCAGCCCGAAGTCGCGCAGCGCCTGCAGACGCTGGGTTCGCTGCCGGAGTCGAAGATGTCGGTGCCGGAGTTCGACGCCTTCATGCGTGCCGAGCGCGAGCGCTGGGGCAAGCTGGTCAAGACCCTGGGCATCCAGGCGGAGTGATCCCATGAGTTCTCCCTGGATCGAAGGACTGCGCAGCGTGGCGCTGAACGTGCCCGACCTGGCCAAGGCCGAAGACTTCTACACCCGCACCTGGAACCTGGAAGTCGCGCAGCGCGGCGACAATGTGCTGTACCTGCGCGGCAGCGGCACCGACGCCTACCTGCTGGCGCTGCACCAGGGCGGCGACGTGCCGCAGATCCGCCAGGTGACGCTGCGTGCGCGCACGCGCGACGCGCTGGACGCGATTGGCGATGCGGTGGTGCAAGCGGGCGGCAGGCTGCTGGCGCCCGCGCAGGAACTCACGCGCGACCCGGCCGGCGGCGTCGGGATGACGTTCCAGGATCCGCATGGCCGCACCTTCCAGGTGGTGCACGGCGACACGCGGCGCCCCGAGAGCGAGCCGCTGAGGGATCGACCGATCCGCCTGACGCACGTGGTGCTGAACAGCCATGCCGTGGAAGAGACGCAGCCCTTCCTGGAGCAGGCGCTGAAGTTCCGCCTGGCCGATCGCACCGGGATCATGGCCTTCATGAACTGCAACAGCGACCACCACACGATCGCCATCGGCATCTACGACAACGACGCGCTGAACCACATCGCCTTCCTGATGCCGGACTTCGAGTCGGTGATGCGCGGCGGCGGCCGCATGCGCGACGCCGGCTTCCCCATCCAGTGGGGGCCCGGCCGCCACGGCCCCGGCAACAACCTCTTCAACTATTTCATCGACCCTTTCGGCATCGTCATCGAGTACACGGCCGAAGTGCAGCAGGTCGACGACTCCTATGTCGCCCGCGGTCCCGAAGACTGGAAGTGGCCGCAAGGCCGGCTGGACCAGTGGGGCATCGCCACGCCCCCCACGCCGACCCTGAAGGAAGCGCAAAGGCGCGTCTTCTTCGCACCCAACCCCTGAACGCCAGGAGTCATCATGAAGTTCACCACTTACCTGCGCGATGGCGCACCGCGCCTTGCCCTCGTCGACGGCGACGACCTCATCGACCTGAACGACGCACAGCCGAAGGTGCCCTGCGAGCTGCGCGCCGCCCTCAAGGCGGGCATCGACCTGCAAGCGGCCGGCCAGCAGGCGCTCGCCGACAAGGCCGCACGCCAGCCGCTTGCCTCCGTCAAGCTGGCGCCGCTGGTGCCCGAGCCCGGCAAGATCGTCTGCCTGGGCCTGAATTACTTCGATCATGCCAAGGAAGGCGGCCGGGACAAGCCCGACTACCCATGGTTCTTCTTCCGCGCTGCCTCGTCGCTGGTCGCGCATGGCGAAGCGGGCTGGGCGCCGCAGGTCTCGACGCGCTTCGACTACGAAGCGGAGCTCGCCGTGGTGATCGGCAAGACCGTGCCGCGCCACACGAAGCAGGCCGACGCGCTGCGCTACGTCTTCGGCTACAGCTGCTTCAACGACATGAGCGTGCGGGACTACCAGAAGCGCACGCCGCAGTGGACCATCGGCAAGAACTTCGACCGCACCGGCGGCTTCGGGCCGCACCTCGTCACCGCCGACGAACTCGCACCAGGCGCGACCGGCCTGCGCATCCGCGCCCTCCTGAACGGGCAGGTGATGCAGGACGCGAATACCAGCGACATGATCTTCAGCGTGGCCGAGACCATCGCGCTGCTGGCGGACGTGCTGACGCTGGAGCCGGGCGACGTGATCGTGATGGGCACCCCGGCCGGCGTGGGGCAGGCGCGCACGCCACCGGTGTGGATGAAGGCTGGCGACACGATCGAGATCGACATCGAACGTGTCGGGCTGCTGTCCAACCCGATCGTCGCCGAAGGCGAATGAGCGCGCCCGTTTACGACGTCGCGATCGTCGGCTACGGGCCGGCGGGCGCGGTCGCCGCTGCGCTGCTCGGCCAGCAGGGGCTGAGCGTGTATGTCTGCGAGCGCCTGACCGAGGTCTACCAGATCCCCCGTGCGATCGCGCTGGACCACGAGATCATGCGGGTGTTCCAGCAACTGGACGTCGTCGACGCCGTGCTGCCGTACACCGAGCCATTCACGAATTCCGAGTACTTCGGCGTCGACGGCCGGCTGATCCGGCGCATGACGATGATCGCGCCGCCCTATCCCCAGGGCTACACGCCATCGATCGTGTTCACGCAGCCGCAGGTGGAGCGTGTGCTGCGCGAGCGCGTCGCGCGCATGCCCGGCGTGCAGGTGGACCTGGGCGTGGAGATGCGACGGGTGCGACAGGATGCTGCCGGCGTGACGCTGGAGATCGGCGCGCCCGACGGGGGCACGAAGACCGTCCGCGCGCAGTACGTGATCGCCTGCGACGGCGGCTCGAGCGCCGTGCGCACGCAGCTGGAGATGCCGCTGGACGACCTGGCTTTCGACGAGCCGTGGCTGGTGGTCGACGTGCTGGTCAACGCGCAGGGCCTCGCGAAGCTGCCCAAGGTGAGCGTGCAGTACTGCGAGCCCGAGCGCCCGTGCACGCTGGTGATCGGGCCCGGCAACCATCGGCGCTGGGAAATTTCGCTCAAGCCGGGCGAAGACCCGAAACAGGTGGCGACGCCGGAGGAAACCTGGAAGCTGCTGGCGCGCTGGCTCGCGCCCGCCGACGGTGAGCTGTGGCGGCAGGCGAGCTACCGCTTCCACGCGCTGGTGGCCAGCGAGTGGCGCCGGGATCGCGTGTTCCTGGCCGGCGACGCAGCGCACATGCAGCCGCCGTTCCTGGGGCAGGGGATGTGCCAGGGCGTGCGCGACGTGGCCAACCTCGCCTGGAAGCTGGGCATGGTGCTGCGCAGCGAGGTGCAGGGCGCCGCCGCGCAGGCGCTCCTGGACAGCTATGGCACGGAGCGCAAGGCGCACGTGCGCGAACTCACCAGCCGCATCAAGGCCGTGGGCGCGGTGATCTGCGAGCGCGACCCCGACAAGGCACGCGAGCGTGACGCGAGGCTGCTGGCCGAGTGTGGGGGGATCGTGCAGGACACGCCGCGCCAGGACATCCTGCCGCGCCTGGAGAACGGCTTGCTCTCCGCGCATGCGAGCACGGCGCGGGGCAGCCTGTTCCCGCAGCCGGCGCTGCATGCGGGTGGCGAGCGCCGCCTGATGGATCGAGTGGCGGGCAATGGCTGGCGGCTGGTGCTGGCGGCCGGCAGCGCTGCGAACGGATGCGATGCGCAATGGGCAGGACTGCGTGTGGTCGACCTGCGCGAGACGCAGGAAAGCGAAGGCGTGGCCGCCCACTGGTTCCGGCGCCACGAGTGCGTCGCAGCGCTCGTGCGCCCCGACAACTACGTGTACGGGGTGGCGGCGCAAGCCCAGGACATCAGCGGCCTGGTCGAGGAGGCCGCGCAGGCGCTCGGGCTCGAGCTCGCACGCGCAATCACGAACCAGGAGACCCACCCATGTTGACGAAGCTCACGGCGGCCGTGGCCGCGCTTGCAGTCGCCGGCTGTACCTCCTTCGGCGCCCACACGCCGCCGCCGGCGGGGCCGGTGTTCACGCTGTGGTCGCCCGGCCATCCGGACGGCTCCTCGCTGCAGCAACGCCATGCCGGCAACCTGGCGAGCAATCCCAATTGCGTCGGCCAGAACGTGTCGCCGCCGCTGGCCTGGACGAACGTGCCGGCGGGCACGCGCAGTTTCGCGATGCTGATGCACGACCAGGAGGGCCGCAGCGGCCTCGGCGTCACGCATTGGGTGGCCTACAACATCCCCGCGAACGTGACCTCGTTCGCCGAGAACGAGATCAGCCAGGCTTCGCCGAAGTACACGGGCGGCAGGAGCACGCAGAACCAGTCGATCTACATGGGCCCATGCCCGCCGGTGAACACCGGCCACCACCATTACGTCTTCACTGTCATCGCCACCGACGTGGAGCCCGGCACCCTGCCCGCCGGCCTGACGATGAACGAGTTGCTGGAACGCCTGAACGGGCGCGCCAGGGGCGGCAGCAGCATCGTGCTGCGCTACGGCAGGCCGTAAGCGCTCGCGCTCAGCCCGCGTTGCGGCGCAGCTCGATCTCGAAGCCGCGCCGCACGCCAGGACGCGCCATCAGTTCCTGGTACCAGCGCCCCACGGCGGGGAAGTCGGCCAGGTCCACCTGGTGCTTGCCGTGCCGCCACACCCAGCCGAGGATGGCGAAGTCGGCGATCGACACGTCATTGGCGAACCACTGCTGCTTTTGCAGGTGGCGGTCCATGACGCCATAGAGCCTGCGCGTCTCCGCCTGGAAGCGCTCGAGGCCGTAGCGCCGGTCCTGCTCGTTCGCGAGCCCCAGGAAATGGTGCACCTGGCCAGGCATGGGCCCGAAGCCGCCGACCTGGAACATCAGCCACTGCATCACCTGCGCCTGCTGCACGACGGACGCAGGCCAGAATTTGCCGCTCTTCTGCCCCAGGTACACCAGGATCGCGCCGGACTCGAAGACCGACAGCGGGCCTTCCGGGCCCTCGTCGTCGACGATGGCGGGGATCTTGTTGTTGGGGCTGATGCGCAGGAAGTCCTCGGAGAACTGCTCGCCCTTGCCGATGTCGACGATCGTCACGTCGTAGGGCAGCTGCATCTCCTCCAGGGCGACGGTGATCTTGCGGCCGTTGGGGGTGTCGAAGGCGTGGAGGTGGATCATGGCGGTGGGTGCGCTCCGTGAGAGGTCACCGCCAGCTTACAGGAGCGTCACGCCCTCGATGCCATGCCGCTGCAGCGCGTCGCGGATGAAACCCGAGCTGCGCTGTTCCGCCATGAAGGCCTCCAGCATCTGCTTCGCTGCGTCACTGCGCTGGCGCGGCATCGCCATCGCCTGCGCGATCGTCATGAATGGCTCGGGCAGCAGGCGCAGGCCGGGCACGCGCTGCAGGTCGGCCAGCAGCTGTTGCCGCACGCCGGCTGCGACGTGCAGCGTGGGATCCGACATCAGGCGGTCGACCACTTCCTCGGAGGTCGCCACTTCGATCAGCTGCGCGCGCTGCAGGCTGCGCTGCAGGAACAAGCCGTACGCGCTCCCCGTCCCGATCACCACCCGCACTTGCGAATCGTCGACCTGCTCGTTGCTGCGCAGCGGCGACTCGTCCCGCACCGCGTAAAAGCCTTCGATCTGCACGTACGCAGAGGTGAAGTGCAGCGTTTCGGCCCGTTTCGGATCGATCGCCATGAAGCCGATGTCGGCGTGGCCGGAGGCGAGCGCGGCACCGGCAACACCGGCAGACTCGCACTGCAGGAATTCGACGTCCACCCCCAGCAGCGCTGCGAACTTGCGCCCGAGATCGATGGTGACGCCGGCGGGGCGCTCGGTGGACGTGCGGCTCGCGGCCAGCACCGGGTTGCCCATGTTGAGGGCGGCGCGCAGGCGGCCGGTGGGCGCGAACTCGCGCGCGAGCGAGGAGGCGGATGGCGTCGTCATGTTGCCGCCATTCTCGCTCGCACGCGCCGGGCGACGACTACTCCGCCTTGATCCCCGCCGCCTTCACGATGCCGCCCCACTTGTCGTACTCGGACTGGAAGAAGCGCTGGAATTGCGCCGGCGTACCGCCGCGCACCACGGCCCCTTGCGAGGCGAGGGTGTCGCGCAGCTCCGCTTCTTCCAGCACCGCGTTCATCGTGCGCGACAGCTGCTCGATCACCGGGCGCGGCGTGCCCGCCGGTGCGAGCAGGCCGAACCAGGTGCCGGCGTCGAAGCCGCTCACGCCCGCCTGCTCCATGGTCGGCACTTCAGGCATCTGCGTGGCGCGCTCGCGCGAGGTGATGGCCAGCGCGCGCAGCTTGCCGCCCTTCACGAGCGGTGCCGCCGTGCTGAAGACGTCGAACATCAGGTCGATCTGGCCGGCGACCAGGTCCACCAGCGCCGGGCCGCTGCCCTTGTACGGCACGTGCACCATGTCCACCTTGGCGAGCGTCTTGAAGTACTCGCCCGCCAGGTGCGCCGCGCTGCCGTTGCCGAAGGAGCCGTAACTGAGCTTGCCCGGCTTGGCCTGCCCCTCGCGAATCAGGTCCGCCACGCTGTTGACCGGCAGCCCGGGCTTGATCACCAGCAGCAGCGGTTGCGTGGCCACGAGCGTGATCGGCTCGAAGCCCTTGGCGTCGTACGGAAGCTTGGCGTGCGTGTGCGGTGTCACCGTCAGTGGCCCCGCGGCGCTGAAGAGGAGCGTGTACCCGTCCGCAGGCGCCTTGGCCACCGCGTCGTGGCCCACGGCGCCGCCGGCACCGGCGCGATTGTCCACCACCACCTGCTGGCCCAGTCGCGTGGAGAGCGATCGTGCGATCAGGCGGGCCGTGGCGTCGGTCGATCCGCCAACGGCGTAGGGCACGATCAGGCGGATCGGCTTGTTCGGGTAGGCCTGCGCGGTGGCGATGCCGTGCGGCAGCACGCCTGCGGCGGCGAGCGCCACTGCGGCGGCGATGCGTCCCGCGTGGCGGCGCGACACGGCTTTCGTTTTCGGGCTGTCCATGCTTGTCTCCTTTTGCTTGTTCATTGGCGCGGGTCGCGGATGCCGAAGGGCGCACCCCATCCCAGCGTGTCGAGCGTGTGTCCGGACGGCGTGTACTCGCAGCCGATCCAGCGGTCCCATCCGAGCTTTTCGATCAGCGCGAACAGGTAGGGGAAGTGGATCTCGCCGGTGCCGGGCTCGTGCCGCCCGGGCACGTTGCCCACCTGGATATGGCCGATGTGCGGCCAGGCGGCCTGCAGGCGGTCCGCGATCGCACCTTCTTCCATCTGGATGTGGAAGGTGTCGAAGCACAGCTTCACGTTGCTGCGTGCGACCTGCTCGATCACCTGCACGCCCTCGCCGATGCGGTGGTACAGGAACTGCGGGAAGCGGGCGCGGCAGCACGGCTCGAGGATCAGGGTGATGCCCTCCGCCTTTGCCACGTCGGCCGCCCAGGCGATGTTCTTCACGAACAGGTCCATGCAGCGCGCGCGATCGAGTTGCGGCGTCATGTTGCCGGGCATCACGTGGATCATGGGGCGGCCGACCTGCGCCGCGTACTCCACCGCGGCATGGATGCTGCGGCGGAAGTCCTCTTCGCGTCCGGGCAGGGCAGCCAGGCCGCGCTCGCCGCGATCCCATTCGAAGGGCGAGAGCACCTGCACCAGGGTGAGCCCGTTGTCGGAAAGGCGCGAGGCGAGTTCCTTGGCCGGCACCTCGTAGGGAAAGGCAACTTCCACGCCCTGGAAGCCCGCCGCCGCGGCGAGCGCATAGCGTTCGGGCATCGGCACTTCGGTGAAGAGCCAGCGCAGGTTGGGGTCGAAGCGAAGCATGGGGTCCTTGCGTGAAGCGTTTTCAGGAATGCGCGGGTTGCGCTTGCCCGTGCACGCGCCCCAGTTCGTCGCCGAAGCGCATCTTCATCACCTCGGTGAGGCTGGCCTCCACGGGCGCGACGATGCCGCCGCCGCGCACGTGGTAGGCCGCGGGATCGTCCCTGCCCAGCGGCGTCCCGCCGGCAGCGACCGTCCTGGCCGCGTCCAGCATCAGCCGCCGGAACTGCACCACGGCCAGGTCGGTGGGGCCGAGCAGTTCGCGGGTGCGGTCGGCGATGCGGCCCTGGCTGTCCTGGATCGCCGCGTCCTGTTCCGAGACGCCGACGATACCGGTGAAGTTCTCGGTCTTCTGCATCGCGCGGTCGATCAGGTAGTCGTTGCTCCGATTGCGCAGCGGCATCCAGTTGGCATCCATCTCCGGATACACCGCGCCGCCGCTGCCGTAGCTGCTGCGTTCCTCGTCGGTGAGCGGCCGCGCCGGGTTCCACGAATAGGTGTAGATCCAGCAGGACTCGTCGTCGATGGGAATCCAGGTCTGGCCGTGGTAGGTCTGGCCCTCCGTGGCGCTCGGCGTGTACGCGTGCGCCGGCATCAGGTACTGCGCGATGCGCCAGTAGTGCTCGCCAGGGCCGGCCCGGCGCGAAGCGCCCAGCACGAGGCCGCTGCCATGCTTCTTCACCTCGTAGCGCGGACGCGCGTCTTCGCGCATCCAGCGCACGTGGTCGTGGCTCATGGTCTTGGCCGAGTAGCCGCGCACGGCCCGTGCAGCCTTCTCCGCCATCTCGTCCTCGCTGGACACCACGGGCTGGTGCAGGAAGGAGAAGTGCGCCGTATCGACCCCGCCCTCGGCCGCCTGCGCCCAGTTGCACTCCTGAAACTTCTTGGACACGTAGCGGTGCGACGGCGGCACCAGCGCGAACTCCATCTGCGGCAGGTCGGGCAGGGGCTGCGTGTCGCCCATGTACGCCCACACCATGTCGCCCCATTCGCGCGTGGGGTAGGCGCGGATGCGCGCCTTCTCGCACAGGCGCGGGACGTTTTCGGGCGGGATCGTCGGCATGTCGACGCACTCGCCGCGCGCATCGAACTTCCAGCCGTGGTACGAGCAGCGGATGCCACCGCCCTCGTTGCGGCCAAAGAACAGGTTGGCGCCGCGGTGCGGGCAGCGCGGTTCGATCAGGGCCACCGTGCCGGCGCTGTCACGAAAGGCGATGAGCTCTTCGCCCAGCACCTTCACGCGCACCGGCGCCCCGTCGCGCTCCGGAACCTGCTGCGACAGCAGCACCGGGATCCAGTAGCTGCGGAACACCGCGCCCATGGGTGTGCCCGCATCGGTGCGGACCAGCATTTCGTTTTCTTCCCGGCTCAGCATGTCTCGTGTCCTTCGTCCATCACTCCGGCTTCAGGCCTGCATCGGCCGTGAGCTGGCCCCATAGCGCGATCTGCGCCTTGACGTAGTCCTCCAGCTCGCGCGGCGTGCTGCCGAAGATCTCGATCCCCAGCTCGGCGCCTTTCTCCCGCAGGTCGGGCCGGCGGAGTACGCCGACCAGTTCGCGGTTGATGCGGTTGACGATGGGCGCGGGCGTTCCGGCGGGCGCGAACATGCCGAACCAGGCCACCACGTTGAAGCCCGGGAAGCCGGCTTCGGTCATCGTCGGCACCTCGGGCAGCGACGGGAAGCGCTTGTCGGCCAGCACCGCCAGCGCACGCATCTTCCCGCCCTTGACCAGCGGCGCCGCCGCGGCGAGGTCGACGAAGGCGAAGTGGATCTGGCCACCCAGCAGGTCGGTCGTGATCTGCGGCGAACTCTTATAGGGAACGCGCAGGAACTCCACGCCGGCGTTCTTGCCCAGCTTGCTGCCCGACACCATGCCGAAGCTGTTGGCGGCGCCGTAGCTCACGGTGCGCGGCGCCTTGCGCGCCGCGTCCACCAGTTCCGACATCGTGCGGTAGGGGCTGCCCGCGGGCACCAGCACGAAGAAGGTGAGGTTGCCCATGCGGCTGATGGGCGCGAAGTCCTTCACCGGGTCGTAGCGCAGGTCCTTCACCAGGTGCGGGTTGGCCGCATGCGTGGTGTTGGTGGTGAAGAGCAGGGTGGTGCCGTCCGGCTTGGCCCGCGCCACCGTCTCGGCGGCGAGCACGCCGTTGGCGCCCGGCTTGTTCTCGATGACGGTCGTGACGTTCAGTGCCGTGCCGAGCTGCTGGGCCACCATCCGTGCATAGACGTCGGTGCCGCTGCCGGGGCCGAAGGGCAGCACGATGCGGATCGGCCCTTCGATGGCGTCCGACTGCGCAAGCGAAGGTGTCGTCGCGGCGGCGGCCAGGGCCGCCAGCATCAGTTCGCGCCGGCGCAGGCCGCCTGCGCGCTTGTCTCTCATAGGCATGGGTCGCTCCGTGGGGTCCGCCCATCATGGGGAGGCCAGCGGCGCCGGGCAAGCGAATTTTCCGTCGACAATGTGAGGAAATCTCACAGCCGCCATGGACCGACTGCCGCCACTCAATGCGCTCAAGGCGTTCGATGCCGCCGCGCGCCACCTCAGCTTCACCGCCGCTGCCGGGGAGCTGCACGTGACCCACGGGGCCGTCAGCCGCCAGATCACCGCGCTCGAGGAAGAGCTGCAGGCGCCGCTCTTCGTGCGCGGCGCGCGCGGCCTGAAACTCACGCCCGAGGGCACGCAGCTCGCGCGCGGCGTGGGCACCGCCTTCGACACCTTGCGCTCGGCCGTCACGCAGGTGCGCCAGGCCGGCCCGGCCGCCGCGCTGCGCGTGAGCGTGCCCCCGACCCTGGCCATGTGGTGGCTGATCCCGCGCATGTCGGCGCTGCACCATGCGCATCCGCGCCTGCGCATCGACCTTTCCAGTTCGACCGAGCCGGTGGACTTCGAACCGAACCTGTACGACGCGGCCATCCGCCGCATCACGCGCGTGCCCCAGGGCATGGTGGCCGAGCGCTTCCTCGATGGGCGGCCGGTGGCCGTCTGCAGCCCGGCGTACCAGAAGCAGCACCGCCTGCGCGGACCGGCGGACCTGTCGCGGGCCACGCTGGTGGTCACCCGCTCCGAGCCGCAGGCCTGGCCGGAATGGCTGGCGGTGCACAAGGTGCAGCGCACGGCGGATGGCCCCACGCTCACCTTCGAGCAGCTGTACTTCGCATTGCAGGCGGCGCTGGACTCGCTGGGTGTGGCGCTGGCGCCGGCTGCGCTGGTGGCAGCGGAGATCCGGCGCGGCCGCCTGCGCGCGCTGTCACCGGCTGAAGGGCCGGTCTCGCCCAGCTACGCCTTGCTGTCGCCGAGGATCTCGCCGCATCGGCAGTCGATCCGGACGCTGGGGGAGTGGTTGAAAGCGGCGGCGCAGGGCGAGGATTGATGCGGCGCGGTCGGCCGAATCCCTGAGAATCCCCCCATGCAATTCTCTCCGCTGAAGAGCCGACGCACGCACGAAGAGGTCGCGCATCAACTGCGAGAGATGATCGTTTCCGGTCGCCTCAAGGAAGGCGACAAGCTGCCGCCCGAACGCGACCTGGCGCAGCAGCTCGGGGTGAGCCGCCATTCGCTCCGGGAGGCGCTGCGAACGCTGGAAGTGGCCGGCCTGCTGGAAACCCGACTTGGCAAATGGGGCGGCACCTTCGTGATGAGCCGCCGGCTCGAAGGTGTGTCCGGCCAGATGGCGGACTTGCTGAAGATGGGGGACGTGTCCTATGCGAGCGTGATGGAAGCGCGCATCTACTTCAGTGAAGTCGTCGTGCGCGTGGCTTGCGTGCGGCACACCCAGGAAGACGTCGACCGGCTCAACAAGAACATCGAGGAGGCCGAGCAGCTGTTCCAGGCGAACCAGCTGACGGAAAAGACCGAGAAGAACATCGAGTTCCACGACCTCCTCGCGCAGGCCACCAAGAACCCCACGCTGGTGATCCTGATGCAAAGCCTGACGTCGATGGCCCGGTACTTTGCGCGCAACATCGGCCCCGACCCTGCCAGCACCACGGTGCGCTCACGGCGGCTGTTCATGGAAGCCTTCGTGCGCCGGGACGCGGAGGCGGCGGTCCGGGAGATGCAGGAGAGCCTCTTGACGCTTCGTTCCGTTCACACCGACCTCGCGGCCAGCGTCGTCGCGCGGCGCGGGCAGGGGAAGAGCCTCTCGGGCGTAGTGAAGGCGGCGCCCAAAGCGCCCAAGGCGGCTAATGGTTGATCTTAAAGCCTGCCCTGCAGGCTGCTAGGGTATACCCCGCCTCGCCGGAGGCGGGATTGGGCTTCCACCCGCCCGCATTGGCTGCTACATTTTAATGGTTGGACCATAAGGAGCCGCCATGATATTGAAGCATTGCCTGTTCGCGCTCGGCCTGTTGACCGCTGCCGCGTCGACGTTCGCGCAGGGCTATCCGAACCGCGCCGTCACGCTGGTCGTGGGCTTCACGCCCGGTGGCGGCTCGGACACCGTTGCGCGCGTGATCGCGCCCGCGTTGAGTGCCGAACTGAAGGTGCCGGTGCTGGTGGAGAACAAGGTGGGCGCGGGCGGCGCCATCGCCACCGATTTCATCGCCAAGTCCAAGCCCGATGGCTACACGATGCTCGTCGCGTCGCCGGGCGCGTACACGATCGCCGTTTCGCTGCGCAAACTGCCGTACGACCCGATCAAGGATTTCACGCCGATCGCGCAGTTGACCTCGTACCCGAACATCCTGGTGGTGAATGCCGGTTCCGGCATCAACTCCGTGGCGGACCTGGTGAAGCAGGCGAAGGCCAATCCGGGAAAGCTCAACTTCGCCTCCACGGGTGCGGGCACGACGACCCACCTGGCCTTCGCTCACATGGCCATGATGACCGGCATCGACCTGGGGCACGTGCCGTACAAGGGCAATCCGCAGGCGATGAACGATCTCCTGGGCGGCCAGGTGCAACTGTTCATCGGCGATCCGCCGCCCTTGCTTGGCCACATCGAGTCCGGGAGGTTGAAGGCGCTGGCGGTCACCACGCGCAATCGCTTCAAGCAGTTCCCCAACATTCCCTCCATGAGCGAGGCAGGGGTGGCCGGCTATGACGTGCCGTTTTGGCATGGGATCATGGCCCCGCAGGGGCTGCCCGCCGACGTGGCCGCCCGCTGGGACGAGGTGCTGGCGCGGGTGATGGCGCGCAAGGACGTCATCGAGAAGATCGAGGCCGCGGGCATGGGCGTCGAATACCGGCCGGGTGCGCAGCTGGCCAGGCAGATCGTGGACGAGACGGCACGCTGGGCGCACGTCATCAAGTCCAACAACATCAAGGAATGACGTCGTGAAGCTGGCGAGCTTCGACGACTGGCGCATCGGCGTCGTGCTCGGCGAACAGGTGGCGGACGTCACCGACGCGGTTCCGGCGGGGCTGGCCGACATGCCGGGCCAGCGGTTGAACTGGCTGGTGGAGCACTGGGCCACGGCGCAATCGGCGGTGCGGCGCCTGGCCGAATCCGCCCCGCACATCCCCCTGGATCAGGTCAGGTTGCGGGCAGCCAGCCCCTCGCCGGCGCACGTGTTCGCGGCACCGGCCAACTACCGCAAGCACATCGGCGAACTCGGGGACCGGGCGGTGACGGACAGGCGCCGAACCGCGCGCGAGCAGGGCTTCTTCCTCAAGGCCTCGGGCTCCGTGTGCGGCGCCGGTGAAGCGATCGCGCTGCCTCGCGCGGCCAACCGGCGCTTCGACCACGAGTCGGAGCTGGCTGTGATCATCGGCCGGCATGCCCGGAACGTCCATCGCAGCGAAGCGATGGGATGCGTCTTCGGCTATGCCTGCCTGGTCGACGTCACCATGCGCATCGAGAAGGGCGTCGCCGAGGAAGAGCGGTCGATGCGCAAGTCCTTCAGCACCTTCACGCCGGTGGGGCCGTGGATCGTCACCGCGGACGAAGTGCCCGATCCGCACCGCCTGCGCAACCAGCTCTGGATCGACGGTCAGTTGCGGCAGGACGCGAACACGGCCGAACTGATCGTCGGCATTCCGGAACTGATCGAGCTGATTTCCTCGGTGACCGCGCTGCGCCCCGGCGACGTGATCGCCACGGGCACGCCCGAAGGGGTGGGTCCGTTCGGGGCCGGCGCCCGATTGCGCATCGCCATCGAAAGCGTCGGCGAAATGAGCCTCGACGTCGCCTGGGCTGATGCGGCACCGAGGAGCTTCGACATCCAGCAGGGAGTGCCTTCATGAACAACTCGTCCCGCAGCGCGCTCGTGACCGGCGCCGCCGGCGGCATCGGGCTCGCCACCGCAAGACTGCTGGCCTCGCGCGGCGTCCGCGTGCTGCTGGCCGACCGCAGCGATACGGTGATCGACGCCGCGCGGTCCTTGCGCGAGCAGGGCGCTGACGCAGGGCACTTCGTCGTCGACCTCGAGCAGGAACAGGGCGTGCTCGCCCTCGCGGCGCATGCGAAGGACGCGTTCGGCGGCTGCGACATCCTGGTGAACAACGCCGGAATCAACCCCAAGCTCGAGGGCGGCGGCTACCCGCTGGAGCGGATCGACCTGGCGTTGTGGAACAAGGTGATGGCCGTGAACGTGACTGCGCCCTTCCTCCTGTCCCGCGAACTGTTGCCCGGCATGCGGCAACAGGGCTGGGGCCGTGTGATCAACGTCGCGTCCCGCGCGGGGCGGGCCTACATCCCGGGCGTGTCCGTGTTCTATTCCGCCGGCAAGAGTGCGCTGATCGGCATGACACGGCAACTTGCGGGCGATCACGCGCAGCACGGCATCACGCTCAACTGCGTCGCGCCCGGCCCGGTGCAGACGCCGCTGGCGCTGCAGAGCACGGCCGAAGTGCGTGCCAAGGTCACGGCCGCCATCCCGGCGCGCCGCAGCGGCACCGCCGAAGAAGTGGCCGCGGCCATCGACTTCCTCGCATCGGACGCCGCCGGCTACGTCTGTGGCGCGTGCATCGACGTCAACGGCGGCGGCTTCATGGCCTGAGGCGCAAGGAATTGGAAACACGCGAGCTCGATCGTTTCATGCGCCATGCGGCCGCGGACTTGCTGCGGGGCACCGGTCTCGAAACGGGCGCCGAACTGCCGGTCGCCTTCGAAGGCAAAGAGCCGGCCCTCGATTCGCCCCATCACCTGACCGCCGCCACTGCCGCGGCGCACGCCGCGCACGCGTCGGCCGTGGAGCAGCTGTGGCGCATCCGCGGCGGTGATCCGCAGCAAGCCAGCATCGATCTCACGCAGGCCCTGGCGAGCCTCTACCCCTCGCGCTACCAGCGGCAGTGGGGCCACGCGATTCCGATGATGGCCGGGGTGGAGCTGAAGCACGACTTCTATGAGACCGCAGATGGTCGGTGGTTCTATCCGATCGGTTCCTATCCGGCGTTCCGCAACGGCGTCCTGGAGCTTCTCGGGTGCCCGAACACCGCCGATGCGATTGCAAAGGCGATTCGCCAGTGGTGCGGTGAAGAGCTGGAAGAAGAGTTTGCCCGCCGCAAGCTGGTCGGCACGTACGTGCGCAGCGCCCAGGAGTGGGCCATGCATCCGCAAGGCAAGGCACTGGCGGCAACGCCGGTGATAGCCGTTGAACGCATGGCGGACGCGCCGCGGCCGAAGCAGGCGGGGACACCTGCGCGTCCCCTGGAAGGACTGCGCGTCCTCGACGCGTCGCACGTGATCGCCGGGCCCATCGTCGCGCGCACGCTTGCCGAGCAAGGAGCGGATGTCCTGCGCGTCGGGGCACCGCATCACTCCGACCCGCTGCTGCAGGTCATTGACACCGGCATCGGCAAGCGCTCGGCCTTCGTCGACCTGCGCAGCGAGGCGGGCCGCGAGAAGATGAAGGAGCTGGCATCCACCGCCGACGTGTTCGTGGACTCGTGGCGGCAAGGCAGCCTGGCGCGCCTGGGCTTCGGGGCCGACGATCTCGCCCGGCTGCGGCCCGGCACCGTGCACGTCACGGTCAGCGCTTACGGTGCGAGCGGTCCGTGGGCTGCACGTGGTGGGTACGAACAGGTCGGCCAGGTGGTCAGCGGCATCTGCCACGCCGAAGGCCTCGGTGGGCGGCCGCGACTGGTTCCGACGCATTTCCTGAACGACTACCTGACTGGCTACCTTGGCGCGGCTGGCGTCGCATCGGCACTGGTGCAGAGGGCGCTGCACGGCGGCACCTACCGGGTGCATGTGAGCCTGGCGCGAACCTCGATGTGGGTCCACTCGCTCGGCGAGCGCGAACGTCCCTCTCGTTTCATGCATCCCTTCGACTTGCAGCCGCGGCTGGAAAGCCGCGACTCGCCCTTCGGCCTCCTGGAGCAACTACCGCCGGTGGCGCAGTTCTCGCGCACGCGCTCCTGCTGGGACAACCCTCCCGTGCCGCTCGGTGCGAGCGCGCCCGCCTGGAAGGAGCGGGCATCCGCATGATCTACCTGACCGAAGAAGAGGTGCAGCCGCACCTGCCCATGCGCGATGCGATTGCGCAGGTCGAGCGCGCTTTCCGCGAGCGCGCGCAAGGACAAGCCTTCGACGTGCCGCGCCAGCGCACCCGGTTGCCGGGCGGCAACCTCAACATCATGCAAGCCGCTTCCCTCTCGCTCGGGCTGCTCGGATTCAAGGCCTACTACGTGCTGCCGCATGGCCGCACCTCGGTCGTGAACCTGATCGACCGTGGGAGTGCGCAGCTGCTGGCGATCCTGGAGGCGCACGGAATCGGGCAGGTGCGCACGGGCGCCGCGACGGCGGTGGCGGCGAAGCATCTCGCGCTGCCCGACGCCGACGTCGTGGGCATGTTCGGCTCCGGCCGCCAGGCGGTGACGCAGCTCGAGGCCCTGTGCGAGGTGCGCGCCATCCGCGAGGTCAAGGTGTACAGCCGCAACCCCGAGCGCCTGCACGATTTCTGCGATCGCATGGGCCGCCGGGTGAGCGCGCGCGTGCGGCCCATGTCAGGGCCGGAGGAGACCGTGCGCGGTTCGCAGATCGTGGTGACGATCACGCGCGGCGGCGGGCCGGTCTTCGACGGCAGGTGGCTGGAGCCGGGCACGTTCGTGGCCGCGGCCGGCGTGAACGCCATCGACCGCCAGGAGATCGACGTCGAGACCGTGCGCCGATCCAGGCTGGTGGTCGACTCGCGCGAGACCGCGCGGCTGGAGAGCGGCGACCTGCTGCCAGCGTATGAACGGGGCTTGCTGTACTGGGAACACATGATCGAGCTGGGCGACGTGATCGCGGGCAAGTCCAGCGGCCGCGAATCGCCTTCCGACATCGTGCTGTTCGAATCGCACGGCATGGCCATCCAGGACCTCTACTGCGCGGCGCACGTCCTCGCCGCCGCGAAGGCGCACGGCGCGGGCCGCACGCTTCACCCTTGAATGCAGGAGCCAACGTGATCAAACACATCAGCATCATCTACCGTCCCGAAGGCAAGACGCACGAGGAAACCGTGCGGTACTGGAAGGAAGTGCACCAGAACATCGTGAAGACGCGCTTGCCGGGCCTGAAGAAGTACGTGGGCAACTTCCCCGTGGAAGCCCCGGACGCCGCGGGCAAGCAGCCGGGTGGCGGGCGGCAGTCGCGGTGCG
The DNA here is from genome assembly GCA_036263715.1 of Ramlibacter sp. Taxonomy (GTDB): domain Bacteria; phylum Pseudomonadota; class Gammaproteobacteria; order Burkholderiales; family Burkholderiaceae_C; genus Ramlibacter. Next base: position 1,875 of record DATAGN010000269.1, on the reverse strand, counting down.
ATGCCATCGTCGAACTGCACTTCGAGACCCTGGCGGACCTGCATGCCGCCATGGCCAGCCCCGGCTGGAACAGCCCGGAGCGCGCGCAGAGCAGTTCGACGTTCATGGACTACTCGCGCATGGAATACGTGGTGATGGAAGAAGTCGTCGTGAAGCTGCCGCAATGAACGACGCCCATGCACGGCGTGCCCTGCAGGAGGAGCTGGCACGCTTTGCGTGCCGGGTCCACCAGCCGGAGGACCCGCCGTTGTTCTCGCGCGAGCCGCGTCCGGCCATGCAGTCGCACCACTGGCGCTGGGCGGACCTCGCTCCACTGCTGGACAAGCTGGGCGGCAATGTGGAGCTCGGCGTGCAGGGCCCGCGCCGCACGCTCCGGCTGGCGACGCCCGGACTGGAGTCGGGCACCACGACGACCTTCTGGGCTTCGATCCAGGTGATCCTGCCCGGCGAGGTGGCCGGCGCGCACAGGCATTCGGCCAGCGCGTTTCGCTTCGTCATGCGCGGATCCGGCGCCACCACCACGGTGGACGGCGAGCGCTACCCGATGAACGAGGGCGACCTGGTGCTGACGCCCGCCTGGACGTGGCACGACCACGAATACCACGGCGATGCGCCCATGGTGTGGCTGGACATCCTGGACATCTCGTTGATGGCGAAGATGGACGCCACCTTCTTCGAGCCCCACGCGAGCACCACGCAGGCGGTGAACGCGCTTGCCGATGCCTCGCAGCGAAAGTTCGGCAGCGGCCTCATGCGGCCCGCCTGCCGTGACGAAGGAAGCGATGCCAATCCCGTGCTCGTCTATCCGGCGGCCATGGCGCGCGAGTCGCTCCAGCGTGCAGCGGACGCGATCCGCGACCCGGTGGACGACGTGCGGCTGGAGTACCAGAACCCGCGCACGGGCGGCAGCGCGATGCGAACGATGGCGCTGTCGATGCAGACCTTGCGGCCCGGCTTCCAGGGACAGCGGGTCCGCAGCACCGGAAGCAAGCTCTATTACGTAGTGGAGGGCGAGGGGACCACCAGCATCGGCGGGCAGGACCACGACTGGAGCGCGGGCGACTTCCTGGCCATCGCGCCTTGGGACTGGCACGCGCACCGGAACCACAGCAGGTGCGACGCGGTGCTGTTCCGCGTGGACGACCACCCGACGATGCGAGCGCTGGGCTTTTTCAGGGAAGAGAACGGCACCGCCAGCGCCTGAAGCACGAGCGCCTCGCGCAGCTGCGCGGCCCCGCATTCGTGCAGAATCCCCCGATGCCCCGAGTGTCCGCGGACCGCGAAGCCGAGATCTCCCAGCGCATCCTGAAGCACTGGCACCAGGCGGTGCCGAACGACCGCATGGCGCACCTGGTCAAGGACGGCGCCCGCAGCTTCCTGCGTTCGCTGCAGGTGCGGCTGGCCACCGAGGGCGTTTCGCTGGGGCACTGGACCTTCCTGCGCATCCTGTGGGAACAGGACGGCCTGACGCAGCGCGAGCTGAGCCAGGAGGCCGGCGTGATGGAGTCCACCACGGTGGTGGCCCTGCGCGCGATGGAAGAACTCGGCTACATCACCCGCGAGCGCCTGCCGGACAACCGCAAGAACATCTACGTGTTCCTCACGCCGCGGGGCAAGGCGCTGAAGAAGAAGCTGGTGCCGATGGCCGAAGAGGTCAACGAGGTCGCGATGCGCGGGCTGGAGCCCTCCGAGCTGGAGACGACGCGCCGCTGCCTGCTGGTGATGCTGGATAACCTCGCCAGTGACGAGGCATTGGGGCCGGCTGCGGCGGAAGGCGAGGGGTAGAAGCCACGCGGCGGAGCGCCCCCACCCCAACCCTCCCCCGGAGGGGGAGGGAGTCGGAAAGTCAGGCGAGCGGAATCTCGCGGTCCTCGC
>DATAGN010000268.1:0-10730 GCA_036263715.1 Ramlibacter sp. | reverse complement strand
CGCTGCGCATCGCGATCATCTCGATCGACCCGTCGCGGCGCAAGAGCGGCGGCGCGCTGCTGGGCGACCGCATCCGCATGAATGCGATCGGTCCGTGGTCGCAGGGGCAACGTGTCTACATGCGCTCGCTCGCGACCCGGGACTTCGGCAGCGAGATCTCTTCGGCCCTGCCGGACGTCGTCGCCGCCTGCAAGGCCGCGGGCTTCGACCTGGTCGTGGTGGAGACCTCCGGCATCGGCCAGGGCGACGCCGCGATCGTGCCGCACGTGGACATCCCGCTGTACGTGATGACGCCCGAGTTCGGCGCCGCCAGCCAGCTGGAAAAGATCGACATGCTGGATTTCGCCGAGTTCGTCGCCATCAACAAGTTCGACCGCAAGGGCGCGGCCGACGCGCTGCGCGACGTGGCCAAGCAGGTCCAGCGCAACCGCGAAGCCTTCGGCCAGCGGCCCGAGGAGATGCCGGTGTTCGGCACCATGGCCGCGCGCTTCAACGACGACGGGGTGACGGCGCTGTACCAGGCGCTGAAGCCGCGCCTGGCCGAACTGGGCCTGCCGCTGAAGGATGGCCGCCTGCCTCGCGTCGACGTGCGCCACAGCACCAACGAGACGCCGGTGGTGCCGCCCGCGCGCACGCGCTACCTGGCCGAGATCTCCGACACCGTGCGCGGCTACAAGAAGCGCGTGCGCGAGCAGGTGCAGCTCGCGCGCGAGGTCCAGCAACTGAAGGCCGCCGCCGCGATGCTGAAGATCGACAAGCCCGATCGCGCGCCGGCGGCTGAAGCGGCGCTGGACCTGGCGGGCAAGCGCCTGGCGCGCATGAACCGCGACGCGCTGCACCTCCTGAAGCAGTGGCCGGACATGCAGAAGGCGTACTCCGGCGACGAGTACGTGGTGAAGATCCGCGACCGCGAGATCCGCACCAAGCTCACCTACCAGTCGCTCTCGGGCACGACCGTGCGCAAGGTGAGCCTGCCGAAGTACGAGGACGACGGCGAAATCCTCAAGTGGCTGATGCTGGAGAACGTGCCGGGCAGCTTCCCCTACACCGCCGGCGTGTTCGCCTTCAAGCGCGAGAACGAGGATCCCACCCGCATGTTCGCGGGCGAAGGGGATGCCTTCCGCACCAACCGCCGCTTCAAGCTGCTGTCCGAGGGCATGCCGGCCAAGCGCCTGTCCACGGCCTTCGACTCGGTCACGCTGTACGGCAACGACCCCGACCCGCGTCCGGACATCTATGGCAAGGTCGGCAACTCCGGCGTGTCGATTGCCACGCTGGACGACATGAAGGTGCTGTACTCCGGTTTCGACCTGTGCGATCCGGCGACTTCGGTGTCGATGACGATCAACGGCCCGGCCCCTTCGATCCTGGCGATGTTCATGAACACCGCCATCGACCAGAACGTGGAGAAGTTCGCACGCGAGAACGGCCGCGAACCCACGGACACGGAACGCGCGAAGATCAAGGAATGGGTGCTGGCCAACGTGCGCGGCACGGTGCAGGCGGACATCCTGAAGGAAGACCAGGGCCAGAACACCTGCATCTTCTCCACCGAGTTCTCGCTAAAGGTCATGGGCGACATCGCGCAGTACTTCGTGCACCACGACGTTCGCAACTTCTACTCGGTGTCGATTTCGGGTTACCACATCGCCGAAGCGGGCGCCAACCCGATCTCGCAGCTGGCCTTCACCCTGTCGAACGGCTTCACCTTCGTCGAGGCCTATCTCGCGCGCGGGATGCACATCGACGACTTCGCGCCCAACCTGTCCTTCTTCTTCTCCAACGGCATGGACCCGGAGTACACGGTGCTCGGCCGCGTGGCCCGCCGCATCTGGGCGGTGGCGATGAAGGAGAAGTACGGCGCCAACGAGCGCAGCCAGAAACTGAAGTACCACATCCAGACGTCCGGCCGCTCGCTGCACGCGCAGGAGATCCAGTTCAACGACATCCGTACGACGCTGCAGGCGCTGATCGCGATCTACGACAACTGCAACTCGCTGCATACGAACGCCTTTGACGAGGCGATCACCACGCCGACGGAAGACAGCGTGCGCCGCGCGATGGCCATCCAGCTGATCATCAATCGGGAATGGGGTCTGGCCAAGAACGAGAACCCGAGCCAGGGCTCCTTCGTGATCGAGGAACTGACCGAGCTGGTGGAAGAGGCGGTGCTGGCGGAGTTCGAGCGCATCGCCGAGCGCGGCGGCGTGCTGGGCGCCATGGAGACCGGCTACCAGCGTGGCCGCATCCAGGACGAGAGCATGTCGTACGAGATGCTCAAGCACACCGGTGAACTGCCGATCATCGGCGTGAACACCTTCCGCAATCCGCACGGCGACGAAGTGATCCAGAAGCTGGAACTTGCGCGCTCCACCGAGGAGGAAAAGCAGGGCCAGCTGCAGCGGCTGCGCGACTTCCACGAGCGCCACAAGGACACCGCGCCGGCCATGCTGCAGCGGCTGCAGCAAGCGGTGATCGAGAACCGCAACGTGTTCGAGGTGCTGATGGACGCCGTGCGCGTGTGCTCGCTGGGGCAGATCACCAACGCCTTGTTCGAAGTCGGCGGCCAGTACCGTCGCAACATGTGAAGCGGTCGCCGCCAGCGGGCATACTCGCGGCGTGAGCGTCACCCTTCACTACACGCACGGGCCTGCCTTCGCGGTCGCGGAAGTCACCGCGCTGGCCTTCGTGGAAGGCGCCGAACCGGCGCTTCAGGAGATGGCGGCGCGCACCCGCCAGTGGGGCGACCGGCGCCTGCTGATCAACCTGCTGGACGTGGTGGGGACCTTCGGCCCGGAGCAGCAGCGCGCCATCGGCCTGCTGGCCTTTCGCTACCTCTCGCACCTCGAACGCGTGGCCTCGCTCGTGCCGCCGGACAAGCTGACGCGCGTGAGCGAGCAGGCGGCGCGGTCGCAGGGCATGGAGCTGCGGGTGTTCACGGCGCTGCCGGAGGCGGTGGGGTGGTTGACTTCGTGATGCGCGCGCGGCGGGGTTCGCCTTCGGGCTCACCCCGCCCTACCAAAGCGGGTCCACGTGGCGCGGCTACCAAATCGGGTTCACGTAGGTCGGGGTGAGCCCGCAGGCGAACCCCGACGGGCGCCCCCCGCCGCCGCCAACCCGCGCAACACGACCTCCGTCTCCTCCCACCCGATGCACGCATCGGTGATCGAGACGCCGTGCGCAAGCGCCGCACCTGGCTTCAGGTCCTGCCGCCCGGGCTGCAGGTGGCTCTCGATCATCACGCCGAGGATGCGCCGCTCGCCCGCGGCGAGCTGGGCGGCGACGTCACGCGCCACCTCGGTCTGCCGCCGATAATCCTTGGCCGAGTTCGCGTGCGAGCAGTCGACCATCACGCGCTCGGTCACGCCGTTCTTGCGCAGCAGCGCGCAGGCCGCTTCGACGTCGCCCGCGGCGTAGTTCGGCCCGCGCGTGCCGCCGCGCAGGATGATGTGGCAGTCGGCGTTGCCCTCGGTCTCGAACACCGCCGCCACGCCCATCTTGGTCATGCCGATGAAGGCATGCTGCGAACGCGCAGCGACGAGCGCGTCGGCCGCCATCTGCACGCCGCCATCGGTGCCGTTCTTGAAGCCGATCGGGCAGCTCAGGCCCGAAGCCAGCTGCCGGTGGCTGGGACTCTCGGTGGTGCGCGCCCCGATCGCGCCCCAGCTGACCAGGTCCGAGATGTACTGCGGGCTCAGGAGATCCAGGAATTCGGTGCCGGCCGCAAGCCCCATGCGCGCTACGTCCAGCAGCAGCCCGCGCGCCAGGCGCAGGCCTTCGTTGATGCGGAAGCTGCCGTCCAGGCGCGGATCGTTGATGTAGCCCTTCCAGCCGACGGTGGTGCGCGGCTTCTCGAAGTAGACGCGCATCACCAGCAGCAGGTCGTCGCGCAATTCATCGGCCAGCGTGCGCAGCCGGCGCGCGTATTCGAGCGCCTGGTCGCGGTCGTGGATCGAGCAGGGGCCGACGATGGCGAGCAGGCGGGGATCGCGGCCGTGCACGATGTCCGCGACCTCCGCGCGGCTGCGTTCCACGAAGGCCTGCACCGCCTCGTCGGCGGGCAGCTCGTACTGCAGCAACGCGGGCGACATCAGCGGCCGCACGTCGCGGATGCGCACGTCGTCCAGCCGCGTGGCCTGCGGCATCTCTTCGGCGCCTTCGGGGCGGGCGGCGTTGGCGGGCATCATCGTTTCTCTCCTGGGGACCTGCACTATATTGGCTGCCCATGGCCTTCGCATCGCTTCCCGGATTGCGCATCGAGTACGAATGGACAGGCGCCCGCGCGCAGGACGCACCGGTGATGGTGTTCCTGCACGAGGGTCTGGGCTCGGTCGCGATGTGGCGCGACTTCCCCGCACGGCTGTGCGAGGCGCTCGGTGTGCGCGGCCTCGTGTACTCGCGCCCGGGCTACGGCCGTTCGACGCCGCGCCCGGCCTCCGAGAAGTGGGGCACCAACTTCATGCACCGGCAGGCCCGTGACGTGCTGCCGGCACTGCTGCGCGAGCTCGGCATCGCGCAGCCCTGGCTCTTCGGGCACAGCGACGGCGGCTCCATCGCGCTGCTGTACGCCGCGGCTTTTCCGCAGGACCTGCGCGGTGCCATCGTGCTGGCGCCGCACATCCTGGTGGAGGACGTGTCGGTGCGCAGCATCGCGCAGGCGCGGCAGGCCTACCTGCACACGGACCTGAAGCAGAAGCTCGCGCGCTACCACGACGACGTGGATTCGGCGTTCTTCGGCTGGAACGACGCGTGGCTGGATCCGGCGTTCCGGTCCTGGACGATCGAGGAGGAGATCGCGGCCATTCGCTGTCCCTTGCTGGCGATCCAGGGCGTGGACGACGAGTACGGCACCATGGAGCAGATCCGCGGGATCCAGCGCCGGGTGCCGCACGCGCAGTTGCTGGAATTGCCGCAGTGCGGGCACTCGCCGCACAGGGACCAGCCAGAGAAGGTGATCGAAGCGGTGATGAACTTCCTTCGTCATCCCCGCGCAGGCGGGGATCCAGGGCTTTGAGGCCGCGCGCTGCGCGCGCAGTCACCAAAGGCGCAAGCCCTGGATTCCCGCCTGCGCGGGAATGACGAAGTCACCCCAACGAACACCGATACAACTTCAACGACCTCGCCACCAGCAGCGTCTTGTCCCCCGCCGCGTGCTCCTCGCGCGCGTCGTCGTTGCTCGTATCGACCAGCAGTTCCCAGCGCGGGCAGCCCTCGAACTCCGGCAGCGTGAACTCCATGTCCTCGTGCGAGGCCGACAGCATCATCAGCAGGTGGTCGTCCTTCAGCGGCCGCCCTTCGCGGTCGGTCTCCTTCAGGCCGTTGCCCGCCAGGAACATCGCCAGGGACTGCGTGTGCGCGTTCTGCCAGTCCTCGTCGGTCATGCGCTCGCCATCGTGCCGGTACCACTCCACGTCGTGCACGTCGGTGCCCCGGATCGGCCTGCCCGAGAAGAAGCGCTGCCGGTGCAGTGCCGGATGCTCGCGGCGGATGCGGATCAGCCGCCGGGTGAAGGCCAGCAGCTTCTCGTCCATCTTCGACCAGTCGTACCAGCTGATCGCGTTGTCCTGGCAGTAGGCGTTGTTGTTGCCTTGCTGGCTGTGGCCGAACTCGTCGCCGCCCAGCAGCATGGGCGTGCCCTGCGACAGCATCAGCGTCGCCAGGAAGTTGCGCTGCTGCCGGGCGCGCAGGCGGTTGACTTCCTCGTCGTCCGTGGGCCCTTCGGCCCCGCAGTTCCACGACTTGTTGTCGTTGTGGCCGTCCTGGTTGTTTTCCCGGTTGGCCTCGTTGTGCTTGTCGTTGTAGCTGACGGTGTCGCGCAGCGTGAAGCCGTCGTGCGCGGTCACGAAGTTGATGGACGCCGACGGCTTGCGGCCGTCGCCCTGGTACAGGTCGCTCGACCCGGTGAGCCGGTAGCCCAGCTCGCTGGCCAGGCCGCCCTCGCCCTTCCAGAAGGCGCGGATCGAGTCGCGGTAGATGCCGTTCCACTCGGCCCACTTCACCGGGAAGTTGCCGACCTGGTAGCCGCCCTCGCCCACGTCCCAGGGCTCGGCGATCAGCTTCACCTGGCTGATGACGGGGTCCTGGTGGATGATGGTGAAGAAGCCCGAGAGCTGGTCCACCTCGTGCAGCCCGCGTGCCAGCGTGCTTGCCAGGTCGAAGCGGAAGCCGTCCACGTGCATCTCCGTCACCCAGTAGCGCAGCGAATCCATGATCAGCTGCAGCGTCTGCGGATGCCGCACGTTCAGCGTGTTGCCGGTGCCGGTGTAGTCGAAGTAGTGCCGCGGGCTGTCGCCCACGAGGCGGTAGTAGGTCGAGTTGTCGATGCCCTTGAAGCTCAGGGTCGGCCCCAGGTGGTTGCCCTCGGACGTGTGGTTGTAGACCACGTCCAGGATCACCTCCAGCCCCGCCGCATGCAGCGACTTGACCATCTCCTTGAACTCGCGCACCGCACCCACCGCGTCGCCGCGCTTGAAGGCCGCGCTGTAGCGCAGTTCCGGCGCGAAGAAGTTCAGCGTCGAGTAGCCCCAGTAATTGGTGAGGCCCTTGTCGATGAGGAAGGGGTCGTCCAGGTGCGCGTGCACCGGCATCAGTTCGATGGCGGTGACGCCGAGCTCCTTCAGGTATCCCAGCATGGACGGGTGCGCCAGTCCGGCATACGTCCCGCGCAGTTCCTCCGGGACGTCCGGGTGCAGCATGGTCAGGCCCTTGGCGTGCGTCTCGTACAGGATGGTCTCGTGCAGCGGCCGGTTGGGCGGGCGGTCCCCGCTCCAGTCGAACGCGGGGTCGATCACCACCGCCAGCGGCACGCCGCGCTGGTCGTCCTCGACCATCGCGTAGTCCTCGCGCTCGCCGCCCACCTGGTACGCGAACACGCCGCGCTCGAAGTTCTCCACGCCGTCGAGCGCCTTCGCATAAGGATCGAGCAGCACCACGTTGGGATTGAAGCGCATGCCTTGGTCCGGCTCGTAGGGCCCGTGCACGCGGTAGCCATAGCGCTGGCCGGGGCCCACGCCCGGCAGGTAGCCGTGCCAGACCAGGTGCGTCTGCTCGCGCAGGTGCACGCGGGTTTCGTTGCCCTCGCCGTCGAAGAGGCACAGCTCCACCTTCGTCGCGTTCTCCGAATACAGGGCGAAGTTGGTGCCCCGCCCGTCCCAGGTGGCGCCCAGGGGGTAGGGGTCGCCGGGATGCAGCGTCGGTGTGGCGGACATGGAACTCACTTGAGGAAGACGGGGCCGGCCACGCGCGTGCCCGGCGTGATGCCGCGCTGGTCGAACCAGCCCTGGTTGACTTCCAGCACGAACCGCACGGGCTGTTCGGAGGACTCGCCTTCCAGGCAGTTCGGCTGCAGGTCGGCGATCTTGACGATCGTGCCGTCGTCGGCGAGGAAGGCGATCGACAGCGGCAGCGGGGTGTCCTTCATCCAGAATTTCTGGACCGCGGACCGGTCGCACATGAACAGCATGCCCTCGTTCTCGGGCATGTCGCGCCGGAACATGAGGCCCTGGGCGCGCTCCTCCTGGCTGCGCGCGACATAGACCTCGATCGGGTGTTCACCGGCAGTGAGCTGGACGCGGGGGAGATTCATCGACGCGTATCGTCGCCGCGCCGTCGCACCGGCATCGTAGGACGGGGCCAACGGCTGGGCCGGCGGCGCCGCGCGCGCGATGTAGGATCGCCGGTCCCGCAGGCCTCCATGTCCCCTCCCCCCGCTCCCACCGATGCGGCCGTCCGCGCCGCGGTTACCCTGCTGTCCTTCGGCAGCTTCTTCGGCGGCGTGGCCCTGCGCATCTGCGACGGCCTGCTGCCGCGGCTCGCGCGGGATTTCGACATCACCGCCGGCACGGCCGGCCAGGTGGTCATCTCCTTCTCGGTGGCGTATGGCCTGTCGCAGCTGATCTTCGGGCCCCTGGGAGACCGCTACGGCAAGGCGCGGATCATGTGCACCGCGCTGTTCCTGTCCGCCATCACCTCGCTGGTCTGCGCGCTGGCTCCGGGCTTCGATTCGCTGGTGTGGCTGCGCGTCCTGTGGGGCCTGTCGGCCGCCGGCGTGATCCCGCTGTCCATCGCCTGGGTGGGCGACACCGTCCCGTACGAGCAGCGCCAGGCCACGCTGGCGCGGCTGATGCTCGGCACGCTCGGCGGCATGACGGCCGGCCAGCTCGCCGGCGGCGTGTTCGCGGACACGCCCCTGGGCTGGCGCGGCGCCTTCGTCACCCTCTCCGTCGGCTACACCATCGTGGCCGCGCTCCTGTTCACGCGCCTGCGCGCGATCCCGTCGGCGCCGGCGGTGCGCCCCCAGGGCCGCTTCGGCGTTCCGGCGCAGCTGGCCGCAGTGCTGGCGATTCCGTGGGCGCGCATGGTGCTGCTGACGGTCGCGTGCGAGGGCCTGTTCCTGTTCGGCCCCATCGCCTTCCTGCCCACCTACGTGCACGACCGCTACGGCGTGCCCCTGTCGGTGGCCTCCGGACTGATCTCGCTGTTCGCGGTGGGCGGGCTGCTCTACGCGGTGGTGGCGCGGCGCATCGTGCAGCGCTTCGGCGAGCGGCGGATGGTGCTGGCCGGCGGCCTGATCATGGGCCTGGGCTATGTCGGCTGGTACGTCAGCCCGATCGCCTGGCTGGCCGCGCCGGTCGCCTTCGTCACAGGCTTCGGCACCTACCTGCTGCACAACACGCTGCAGACGCACGGCAGCCAGATGGCCCCCCAGACGCGCGGCACCGCGATGGCACTGTTCGCTTTCTGCTTCTTCCTGGCCCAGGCCGGCGGCGTGTGGATGGGCGCCTGGGCCTACGACCATGCCGGCGCCGCGGCGCTGCTGCTGCTGCCGGCGGCCCTGTTGCCCCTGGCGTCCTGGAACTTCGCGCGCGGCCTGCGGCGCCGCGCCGAGGCCTGAGCTAGGCTACGCCTAACCCACGAGGAGCCCCGCATGCTCGCAGCGTTCTACACCCGCCAGGGACCGGCCACCGAAGTGTTCACCGTCGGCGAGCAGCCGGCCCCGCAGCCCGGCGCCGGCGAAGTGCTGGTGCGCGTGACGGCCTCCGGCGTCAATCCCTCCGACTACAAGGTGCGGCGCGGCGGCTTCGGCCGCGCGCTCGCGTACCCGCTCGTCATTCCGCACAGCGACGGCGCCGGCGTGATCGAGGCCGTGGGCCCCGGCGTGCCGACCGGCCGCGTCGGCGAGCGCGTGTGGCTGTGGAACGCGCAGTGGAACCGGCCGCACGGCACGGCCGCGCAGTACATCGCCTTGCCGTCGGCCCAGGCGGTGCGCCTGCCCGAAGGCGTGAGCGAAGCCGAAGGCGCCTGCCTGGGCATCCCGGCGATCACCGCCTTCCACTCGGTGCTGCAAGCCGGCATCACGCCCGGGCAGGCGGTGCTGGTGGCAGGCGGCGCCGGGTCCGTGGGCCACTACGCGATCCAGTTCGCGAAGCACCTGGGAGCCACCGTGATCACGACCGTGAGCACCGAGGAGAAAGCCGCGCACGCGCGCAAGGCCGGCGCCGACCACGTGGTGCGCTACCGCGACGAAGACGTCGGCGCGCGCGTCAAGGTGCTCACCGGCGGCAAGGGCGTCGATGCCGTCATCGAGATGGACTTCACGGCCAACCTGCCGCTGTATCCGCACTGCGTGAAGGCGGGCGGCACCATCGTGGTCTACGGCATGGGCAGCCAGGAAGCGAACGTGCCGACCTTCTGGTTCATGCGCAACCGCATCACCCTGCGCTTCGTCTACATCTATGAGATGACCGAAGATGAGCGCAACACGGTCACCCGCAAGCTCGATGCCCTGCTGGCCGAAGGCGCGCTGCAGCACACCGTGGGGCTGCGCCTGCCGCTGGCGGACATCGCCCGCGCGCACGACCTCGTGGAGCAGGGCCAGGTGCTCGGCCACGTCGTCCTGGACATTCCCTGAAGGAGAGGAGACGCCATGGATCTGCAATTGCGAGGCCGGCACGTCCTGATCACCGGCGGCAGCCGGGGCATCGGCCTGGCCTGCGCCCGCGACTTCCTCTCCGAGGGCTGCAAGGTCAGCCTGGTCGGCCGCACGCAGGCGCACATGGACCACGCCCTGGGCGAGCTCCGGGCCTTGGGCGAGGTGTCCGGCCACTGTGCCGACCTCACCGATCCCGACGCCGCAGCCGCTGCCGTGCAGGCGGCGGAAGCGGCGCTCGGGCCGGTCGACATCCTGGTCAACTCCGCCGGCGCCGCCAGGCGCACGCCCTACGACGAACTGGACCCGAAGGCGTGGCACGACGCGATGCAGGCCAAGTTCTTCACCTACGTGCACGTGATGGACCCCGTGCTGCGCAGCATGGGCGGGCGCGGCACCGGCGTGGTGGTGAACGTCATCGGCATGGGCGGCAAGGTCGCGACCACGACGCACCTGGCCGGTGGCGCGGCCAACGCGGCGCTGATGCTGGCCACCGCCGGCCTGGCGAACGCGTGGGGGCCGCGTGGCCTGCGCATCAATGCCGTGAACCCCTCGCTGACGCTCACCGATCGGCTGGCCGAAGGCTTCGCGGTGGACGCGCGCACGCGCAAGGTGAGTGCCGACGAGGTGCTCAAGAGCGCGGAGCAGAAGATGCCCTTGCGGCGGCTGGCGAAGCCGGAAGAGATCGCCGCGGCCGTTGTCTTCCTCGCGTCGCCCCGCGCCAGCTACATCAACGGCGCGATCCTCTCCATGGACGGCGCGGCGGTTCCGATGGTGGTGTAGTGGCATCCGTGTCGTGCCT
>DATAGN010000267.1:0-5471 GCA_036263715.1 Ramlibacter sp. | reverse complement strand
CGCAGAGGACGCAAAAGTACGCAGAGGACGCAAAAGGGAACCAAAACCCATTTGGTTTTTTCTCTGCGTCCTCTGCGTCACCTCTGCGTCCTCTGCGTTCCTCCTCTCGGCGAGAGATCACCTCATTTGCGCGTGAAGATCTGGTCGAAGCTGGCGCCGTCGGCGAAGTGCTCCCGGTCCGCCTTGCCCCAGCCGCCGAAGGCCTGGTCGATGGTGAACAGGTTCAGCTTCGGGAACTGCCTGGCGTACTTCGCCTGCGCCTTCTGCGAGACCGCGGGCCGGTAGAAGTGCTTGCCGATGATGTCCTGCCCTTCCTCGCTGTACAGGTACTTCAGGTACTCCTCGGCCACGGCACGCGTGCCCTTCCTGTCCACGTTCCTGTCCACGACCGCCACCGCGGGTTCGGCCAGGATGCTGAGCGAGGGCGCGACCACGTCGAACCTGGCGCCGAACTCCTTTTCCAGCAGGTAGGCCTCGTTCTCCCAGGCGATCAGCACGTCGCCCTGGTTGCGCTGGGCGAAGGTGATCGTCGATCCGCGCGCGCCGGTGTCCAGCACGGGCACGTTGCCGTAAAGCCTGGAGACGAACTCCTTCGCCTGCGCATCGCCGCCGAACTTGCGCTTGCCGAATTCCCACGCCGCCAGGTAGTTCCAGCGCGCACCGCCGGACGTCTTCGGATTCGGCGTGATGACGCTGATGCCGGGGCGCACGAGGTCGTCCCAGTCCTTGATGTTCTTCGGATTGCCCTGGCGCACCACCAGCACGATGGTGGAGTTGTAGGGCGAGGCGTTGCGCGGCAGGCGCTTCTGCCAGTCGGGGGCGAGCCAGCCGCCGTTGCGCACCAGCGCGTCCGTGTCGCCCGCCAGGGCCAGCGTCGCGACGTCGGCGTCCAGGCCATCGATGATCGAGCGCGCCTGCTTGCCCGAGCCGCCGTGCGACTGCTTGATGCTCACGTCCTGCCCCGTCTTGGCCTTCCAGTACTTCGCGAACGCCTGGTTGAACTCCACGTACAGCTCGCGCGTGGGGTCGTAGGAGACGTTCAGCAGCTGCAGCGGCTGCGCGATGGATGGCAGGCCCGTGAGGCTGAGTGTCGCGGCGGCGGCGAGGGCCAGGGGAATCTTGATAAAGTCGCGGCGAAGGCTCATGAAGCGCATCCTTGTTGTTGGTGAGGTGCATTCTGGGAACCGGCAGCCCCAAAGTGGAACGACAGAGTTCTCACTTCCATATCCGCATAAGCAAATCCAAGGAGGCGTGAACATGGCACGCACCGTCCAGTGCATCAAACTCGGCCGAGAAGCAGAAGGCCTCGACTTCCCTCCCTACCCCGGTGAACTGGGCAAGCGGATCTATGAAAGCGTGAGCAAGGAAGCGTGGCAGCAGTGGTTGAAGCAGCAGACGATGCTGGTCAACGAGAACCGCCTGAACCTGGCGGACCAGCGCGCCCGCGAATACCTGAAGCGGCAGATGGAGAACCACTTCTTCGGCACCGGCGCCGACCAGGCCGCCGGCTACGTGCCGCCCGCGCAGTAAGTCCATGACGGCCATCGGCGCGCTCGAACAGGCGCGCCACGTGTTCCTGCATGGCTGCGGCCTGCCCGAGGCGTGGGCCGACCAGCCGCAGTGGCGCATCCTCGAAAGCGGCTTCGACGCCGGGCTGAATTTCCTCGCCACGTGGCATGCGTGGCGCACCGACGCACAGCGGCCGCGCCTGCTGCACTACGCGTCGACCGCCAGCGACCCGGTCGCCTTCGCGGACCTGCTGCGCGCAGCTTCGACCTATCCGGCCTTGCAGCCGCTGGCCGAGGCGCTGGCCGCGCAGTGGCAGGGCCTCACGCCTGGCTTCCACCGCTTTTCGTTCGAGCAGGGTCGCGTGCTGCTGACGCTGTGCGTCGGCGACACCGCGGCCATGCTGCGCGAGCTGTCCTTCCGCGCCGACAGCGTCTTCCTCGGGAGCGAGCCTGCCGAAGTCAAGGCGCTCACTAGGCTGGCCCGTCGCGGCGCGACACTCGCTACGCCCCTGCGCGAAGACGAACTGCTGCACGACCTGAAGTCCGCCGGCTGGCAAGTGGCGCCGCGCGCCGGGCTCGCGCCTTCCCGCAGCGCCACCGCCGCACGCTTAGCGCCGCCATGGCAAGTGAAAGTCCTGGACGACGAATCCGACCTCGTGCCCGCCGACTGCGTCGTGATTGGCGCCGGCCTCGCGGGGGCCGCCGCCGCGGCAAGCCTGGCACGCCGCGGATGGCGGGTGCAGGTGATCGACGCGGCAGCCACGCCCGCCACCGGTGCATCCAACCTGCCGGCGGGGCTGCTCGCACCGCACCAGTCGCCGGACGACAACCTGCTTTCGCGCTTGAGCCGCAGCGGCGTGCGCATCACGCTCGCCGAGGCGCAGCGGCTCGCGGCAGGCATCGAGTGGGAACGCACCGGTGTCCTCGAATGGCGTGGCGACGACGCACGAGCGCTGCCGGCATTGGGCGAGGCGCTGCAGCCCTGGAGCCGCGAGGCCACGCCCGCGCAGAAGCGTGCCGCGGGCCTGCCGGAGGAGACCACCGCCTGGTGGCACGACAACGCGGCCTGGATCGAGCCGGCCGCGCTCGTGCGGGCCTGGCTGCGCGAACCGGGCGTGCGCTTCGCCGGCGGCAGGCAGGCGGCACGGCTGCTGCGCGAAGGCGAACGCTGGCTGGTGCAAGACGCCGGCGGCCAACTCCTTGCCCAGGCGGCACTCGTCGTCGTCGCCGCCGCGTTGGACAGTGCGCCGCTGCTGCAAGGGCGCATCCAGCTCCATCCGGTGCGCGGGCAGCTCACCTGGGGGCCGCACGGCGATGACGCCCGCACCCTGCCCCCGTTTCCCGTCAACGGCCACGGCCACTTCCTGCCGCGCGTGCCCCTGGTCGAGCGCGGCGCCTGGATCACCGGCTCCACCTACGGACGCGGTGACGCGGATGCCTCGCTGCGCCGCGAGGACACCGACGCCAACCTGCAGCGCGTGCGCGAGGTGATGCCGCAGGCCGCGCAGGTGATGCAGGGTTCCATCGACCGGCGCGAGATCCGCTCCTGGAGCGGCGTGCGCTGCGCCTCCAGCGACCGCAGGCCGCTGGTGGGCGAGGTGGAGGCGGGGCTGTGGGTCAGCACCGCGATGGGATCGAGGGGCCTGACGTTTGCCGCGCTATGCGGCGAGCTGATCGCGGCGCGATTGCACGCGGAGCCCTGGCCACTGGAAGCGCGCCTGGCCCAGGCGCTGGACGTCAGCCGGCAGTTCCGAGCTCGACCCGGCTGAGCCAGGCGTCGAGCCGGCCGGGGTGCGGCGGGTGCTCCAGGAGCATCGCGCCGCGCACCTTGGCACGCATGCGTTCCGGCACCGTCCGCACAACCTTCGTCATTGCGATATGGTTCACGGGATGGTTGCCTGCACGCAACTGTCGCAGCAGCTCCCAGGCGTCCATGTCGCGCAAACCGCTGTCCAACAGGGCCAGGTCGTACTGCTTGCGGCGGGCCAGTTGCAGCGCCTGGTCCGCGCTTTCGGCCTCGTCCGCGCAGGTCATGCGCGCAAGCGCCAGGCGCGCGCGCAGGTAGAGCCTTTCGTTGCGATCCGCGCTGACGATCAGCGCCCGCCGCGCCGACATTTCGGCCTCGTGCGCATCACCGAGTTCGACGTCGATGCCCGCCTCCGGCGAGAACAGAATGTCGAGGCTGGCGATGATGTCCGGCCACACGATCGGCCGCGCGAAACTGCGCCACACGGACGCAGGCGCATTGCTGCCCACCCAGAGGAGCTTCACGTCTGCCCGCAGCGGCGATTCGGCCTCGACGCGCGCTTCCCAGCTCTGGCCATCGAGCAGCGCCACGCGGTGCGTTTCGGGCGCTTGCGGCGTCCACAGCTGGTACATGACGCGGCAGCCCTCCGACAGGCGGAACACGGTGTTCAGCGTGTGCCGCTCCTCGTCGGAAAACCCGAACACCTTGATATAGATGCGTTGTGCCATGCCTCGTTCTTGGACTCGAGCCGTGGGATGATCGCGGCCGCGCCACGCCGGGCAATATCCGGGTGGTCGTCCAGACCGCCCGCGAGCCCGCATCCCTCCTGCTGCATAAGCTTATCCGCATAAGGCCTGAACTTAAAAATAGTTCGGTTCCATAAGCGACTTCTCTAAAGTCTCGCCTCCGGTCCCCTCGCGTGGGCCGCCAAGACCTTTCATGTACCAATACACAGAATTCGACCGGCAGTTCGTCCGCGCCCGCGCGGCGCAGTTCCGCGACCAGCTCGAACGCTGGCAGTCCGGCAAGCTCACCGACGACGAGTTCCGGCCGCTGCGGCTGCAGAACGGCTGGTACGTCCAGCGCTACGCCCCCATGACGCGCATCGCCGTGCCCTATGGCGATATCGCGAGCTACCAGCTGCGCGCCCTGGCCCGGGTCGCGCGCGAGTACGACCAGCCCGATGCCGCCCTGCTGCGCGACGCGCAGGCAAAGCAGCTGACCCTGGGCGAGGTGCCGGTTCCGGGCGGCGCGCCCGTGGCGACCAAGCTGCACTACGGGTACGGCCACTTCACCACGCGCACCAACGTGCAGTTCAACTGGATCCCGATCGACAAGGCCGCGGACGTGATGGAGCTGCTGGCCAACGCGCAGATGCACGGCATCCAGACCAGCGGCAACACCATCCGCAACATCACCACCGACGAACTCGCGGGCGTCGGTCACGACGAGGTTGCGGATCCGCGCCCCTTCGCGGAAATCCTGCGCCAGTGGAGCACGCTGCATCCGGAGTTCGCCTTCCTGCCGCGCAAGTTCAAGGTCGCCCTGAACGGCGGCCGCGACGACCATGCCGCGCTGGGCTGGTACGACATCGGCCTGCAGCTGGTGAGAAACGATGCCGGTGAACTGGGCTTCAAGGTGCTGGTGGGCGGCGGCATGGGCCGCACGCCCATCATCGGCACCGTGGTGCGCCCCTTCCTGCCCTGGCAGCACCTCCTGAACTACGTCGAGGCCTGCATCCGCGTCTACAACGAGTACGGCCGCCGCGACAACGTGTGGAAGGCGCGGATCAAGATCCTGGTGAAGGCCGAGGGCCAGCGCTACATCGACAAGGTGGAAGCGGAGTTCAAGGCGATCGTCGACCACGATGGCGGCCCGCACACGCTGACGCAGGCGGAGTACGACCGCGTCGCCTCCTCCTTCGTCAATCCCGAGCTGAACCCGCCGGCGCGCAAGGGCGCCGCCGCGCAGGTGCACGCCATCGTCCAGGCCGATGCCGAAGCCGACCCGCTGTACCGCCGCTGGCTGGAGCGCAACGTGCGCGCGCATCGCAACCCGCAGCTGCGCATCGTCACGTTGTCGTTCAAGCGCCTGGGCTACGCGCCGGGCGACGCCACGGCCGAACAGATGGAGATGGCGGCGGACCTCGCGGACCGCTTCTCCGCCGGCGAGGCGCGCCTGACGCACGAACAGAACCTGCTGCTGCCCTGGGTGCA
>DATAGN010000266.1:0-4114 GCA_036263715.1 Ramlibacter sp. | reverse complement strand
GTGGGCGATGGCCGCCGGGTGCACGTTGGAGAGCTTGCTGCGCGCCAGGCGCGGCTTCAGGTTATCCAGCCGGTGCGCCGAGACGTCGAAGGCGTACAGGCGCCCGGTGTTGCGCATTGCCGCACCGAGCGCCAGCGTCTTGCCGCCCGCACCGGCGCAGAAGTCCACGACCATCTGCCCGCGACGCGCGTCGGTCAGCAGGGCCAGCAGCTGCGAGCCTTCGTCCTGCACTTCGACGGCGCCGCGCGCGAAGGCGTCCAGCTTCGTCAGGGCAGGCTTGCCGTCGACGCGCAGGCCCCAGGGCGAATAAGGCGTCGGCTCGGCGGCGATCCCCGCGAGCTTCAGCTCCTTGCGCACGTCCTCGCGCTTGTCGTTCAACGCATTGACCCGCAGGTCGAGGGGCGCCGGCTGGTTGAGGCTGTCGACGAGCGGCCAGAAGTCCTCGCCCAGTTGCGCCTTCAGGGGCTCGGCCAGCCATTCGGGCAGGTTGTGCCGGTGCCGCTCGGACAGGCTTGCCGCATCCACCGCATCGCACGCGTCCAGCCAGGCTTTCTCCTGCTCGTTCAGCGCGCTTTTCAGGAAGTCGCGGGGTCCGGCGAAACCCAGGATGGCCAGGCGGCGCTCGCGCGGGCCGCTGCCCGAGCCGGCGAAATGCTCGAACAGCAGCTTCCTGCGCAGCACGGCGTAAGCGGTCTCCGCGAGTGTCGCGCGCTCGCGCGGGCCCAGCGAGCGGTGCTCGCGAAAGTAGCGCGAGACGATCGCATCGGCGGGATGGTCGAATTTCAGGACCTGCGCGACGAGCTCCGCGCAGGCGTCCAGCAAGGCCTTGGGGTGCATGGTCTACAGCGTGGGCAGCAGTTGCGCGATGGCGCGGGGATAGATCAGGTGCTCCTGGGTCAGCACGCGGGCAGCCAGGCTGTCGGCGTTGTCGCCGGGAACGATGGGCACGACCGCCTGCTCCAGGATCGGGCCGAAATCGAGTTCGGCGGTGACCTGGTGCACAGTCGCCCCGTGGAAGCGGCAGCCCGCGTCCAGCGCACGCTGGTGCGTGTGCAGCCCGGGAAAGGCGGGCAGCAGCGAGGGATGGATGTTCAGCAGCCGGCCCTGGTAGCGCTCCACGAAAGCCGGCGTGAGGATGCGCATGAAGCCGGCGAGCACGACCAGCGCCGGCTGGTGCCCGGCGATCGCCTGCGCCAGCGAGGCATCGAAGTCCTCGCGGGTGGCAAAGGCCTTGTGGTCCACCACTTCGGCAGCGATGCCCTGTTCGCGTGCGAAAGCCAGGCCGCCCGCGGCCGGCCGGTTGCTGATGACCGCCTTCACTTGCGCGTCGTGCACCTTGCGCCAGTTGTCGCGCTGCGCCGCGCGTACGATGGCGGCCATGTTCGACCCCCCGCCGGAGATCAGGATCACGATGTTCTTCATGTCTGGCGCGATTATCCCAGCCACCGAGAGATGGAACCCCTGACGGCCGTGGAGGCCCGCGTGCTCGGCACGCTCATGGAAAAGGCACGCACGGTGCCGGACACCTATCCCATGTCGCTCAATGCGATCGTCAACGGCTGCAACCAGAAAAGCAGCCGCGACCCGATCACCAACGTGAGCGAGTCCGAGGTCCAGGAGGCGCTGGACGGCCTGAAGCGCCGCTCGCTGGCCTTCACGATGCGCGGCTCGCGCGTCGACCGCTGGGAGCACAACTTCCAGCGCGCGATGGTCGTGCCCGAACAATCCGCGGTGCTGCTGGGCCTGCTGATGCTGCGCGGCCCGCAGACGGCCGGCGAGCTGCGCATCCACAGCGAGCGCTGGTACCGCTTCGCCGACATCTCCTCGGTCGAAGGTTTCCTGGAGGAAATGCGCGACCGCAGCGCGGACAAGGGCGGGCCGCTGGTGGTGCAGTTGCCTCGCGCGGCCGGCGCCCGCGAGGCGCGCTGGGCGCACCTGCTGTGCGGCCCCGTGGACGTGCGCGCAGCTTCCGATGCCGCCGAAGCGGCGGCGCCGGTGGCCACAGGTGCGCTGGCGCAGCGCGTGGCCGCCCTCGAAGAGGAAGTCGCCGCCCTGCGCGCGCAGCTCGCCCACATCACAGCCGAGCTTGGTTTGTCGCCACCCGGACACGCCGAATCGAACGACCGTGCTTAAATTGCGGATTCCGCTTGGAGACAGTCATGGACCTGGCATTCACCCCTGAAGAACAGAAGTTCCGCGAGGAGATCCGCGCCTGGGTGCGCGAGGCCCTGCCGCAGGATATCTCGCACAAGGTGCACAACGCCCTGCACCTCACGCGCGACGACATGCAGCGCTGGGCCAGGATCCTCGGCAAGAAAGGCTGGCTGGGATACGGCTGGCCCAAGGAGTTCGGCGGCCCGGGCTGGACCGCGGTGCAGAAGCACCTGTTCGAGGAAGAACTCGCGCTGGCCGGCGCGCCGCGCATCGTGCCCTTCGGGCCGGTGATGGTCGCCCCCGTCATCATGGCGTTCGGCTCGCCCGAGCAGCAAAAGCGCTTCCTTCCCGGCATCGCGAGCGGCGAAGTGTGGTGGAGCCAGGGCTACAGCGAGCCGGGCTCCGGCTCGGACCTCGCGTCACTGAAGACCCGCGCCGAGCGCAAGGGCGACAAGTACATCGTCAACGGGCAGAAGACCTGGACCACGCTGGCGCAGTACGGCGAATGGATCTTCTGCCTGGTGCGCACCTCCACCGAAGGCAAGCCGCAGACCGGCATCTCCTTCCTGCTGATCGACATGAAGTCGCCCGGCGTCACGGTGCGCCCGATCATCATGCTCGATGGCGGCCACGAGGTGAACGAGGTGTTCTTCGACAACGTCGAAGTGCCCGCCGAGAACCTGATCGGCGAAGAGAACAAGGGCTGGACCTACGCCAAGCACCTGCTGTCGCACGAGCGCACGAACATCGCGGACGTCAACCGCGCCAAGCGCGAGCTCGAGCGCGTCAAGCGCATCGCCAAGAGCGAAGGGGTGTGGAACGACCTGCGCTTCCGGGACGAAGTGGCCAAGCTGGAAGTGGACGTGGTCGCCCTGGAGATGCTGGTGCTGCGCGTGCTGTCGGCCGAGAAGTCCGGCAAGAACCCGCTGGACATCGCGGGGCTGCTGAAGATCAAGGGCAGCGAGATCCAGCAACGCTACACGGAACTGATGATGATGGCCGCCGGGCCCTACGCCCTGCCCTTCATCAAGGAAGCGATGGAAGCGGGTTACCAGGGTGACTACGTGGGCGCGGCGTACATCGCGCCGCTGGCTGCCAACTACTTCAACATGCGCAAGACCACGATCTACGGCGGTTCCAACGAAGTGCAGCGCAACATCGTCTCGCAGACGGTGCTGGGCTGAGGAGACACACATGGACTTCAACTTTTCCGACGAGCAGGAACAGCTGCGTGACGCGGTGCGCAAGTGGGTCGACCGCAGTTACGGCTTCGAGCGCCGGCGCGGCATCACCAAGGCCGGCGGCTTCGACCGCGCCGTCTACGGTGAGCTCGCCGACCTGGGCCTCGCAGGCCTGTACGTCTCCGAAGAGAACGGTGGCATGGGCATGGGCCCGGTCGAGGCGATGGTGGTGCTGGAGGAACTGGGCCGCGGCATCGTGCTCGAGCCGCTGGCGCAGACCCTGATCGCCAGTGGCGTGCTGGGCGCCTACGCGCCGCAGGAGCTCAAGTCGCAGTGGCTGCCCAAGGTGGCCGGCGGCGAGGCCCTGGTGGTGCTGGCGTACACGGAGCGCAAGGCCCGCTACCGCCTCGACCAGTGCGAAGCCACGGCCACACAGGCCGGCGACGGCTGGAAGGTCAGCGGCGACAAGAGCGTGGTGCCCGCGGGCGACCAGGCCGACGCCTTCATCGTGCCCGCCAAGGCCAACGGCAAGATCGCGCTGTTCCTGGTCGAGCGCGAGGTGCAGGGTGTCAGCACGCGCGGCTATCCCACCATGGACGGCGGCCGCGCTGCCGAAGCGAGCCTGCGCGACGCCGCTGCCACGCTGATCGCGGCGGACGGCCTGTCCGCGCTGGAGCATGCTGTGGACATCGGCATCGCCTGCACCTGCGCCGAAGCGGTGGGCGTAATGGACAGGACCATGCAGCTGACCGCGGAGTACATGAACACGCGCAAGCAGT
>DATAGN010000265.1:0-21115 GCA_036263715.1 Ramlibacter sp. | reverse complement strand
CGCAGAGGACGCAAAGGTTAGGCAGAGGACGCAAAAGGGACAGGAAACCAGATAAGGTTTTTTTTGCGTCCTCTGCGCAACTTCTGCGTCCTCTGCGTCCGGAAGTTTGTTTTTCCTCCGCGCCCTACAATTTCACACCATGGACGACAAGTACAACCACCTCGCGGTCGAACAGGCCGCGCAGGCCGAGTGGACCGCGCGCGACGCCTACCGCGTGACGGAGGATGCGGGCAAGAAGAAGTTCTACGCCTGCTCCATGCTGCCCTACCCCTCGGGCAAGCTCCACATGGGGCACGTGCGCAACTACACGATCAACGACATGTTGACGCGCTACCTGCGCATGAACGGCTACAACGTGCTCATGCCCATGGGCTGGGACGCCTTCGGCCTGCCGGCAGAGAACGCCGCCCTGAAGAACGGCGTGCCGCCGGCCAGGTGGACGTACGAGAACATCGCGTACATGAAGGGCCAGATGCAGGCCATGGGCCTGGCCATCGACTGGTCGCGCGAGATCGCCACCTGCGACCCCAGCTACTACAAGTGGAACCAGTGGCTGTTCCTGAAGATGCTGGAAAAGGGCATCGCCTACCGCAAGACCCAGGTCGTCAACTGGGACCCGGTGGACCAGACCGTGCTGGCCAACGAGCAGGTCATCGACGGCAAGGGCTGGCGCACCGGCGCGGTGGTGGAAAAGCGCGAGATCCCTGGCTACTACCTGAAGATCACCGACTACGCGCAGGAACTGCTGGACCACGTGCAGGAGCACCTGCCCGGCTGGCCCGAGCGCGTGAAGCTGATGCAGGAAAACTGGATCGGCCGCAGCGAAGGCGTGCGCTTCGCCTTCACGCACGATATCCGCGGCGACGACGGCCAGTTGATCCAGGACGGCCGCATGTACGTCTTCACGACGCGCGCCGACACGATCATGGGCGTGACCTTCTGCGCCGTGGCACCCGAACATCCGCTGGCGCAGCACGCGGCGAAGACCAACCCGCAACTCGCGCAGTTCATCGAGGACTGCAAGAAGGGCGGCACGACCGAGGCCGAACTCGCGCTGAGGGACAAGGAGGGCATGCCCACCGGCCTGAAGGTGACGCATCCCCTCACCGGCGAGCAGCTCGACGCGTGGGTCGGCAACTACGTGCTGATCACGTATGGCGACGGCGCGGTGATGGGCGTGCCGGGGCACGACGAACGCGACTTCGCCTTCGCGCTCAAGTACGGCCTGCCGATCATCCAGGTGGTGCACATCGACGGCGAGACCTACGACTACCACCACTGGCACGACTGGTACGCCGACAAGGAAAGCGGCGTCACCATCAACTCCGACATCTTCAGCGGCTTCAAGTACCACGAGGCGGTAAATGCCGTGGCGCACCAGCTGGAGCTGAAAGGCCTGGGCGAGAAGAAGACGACTTGGCGCCTGCGCGACTGGGGCGTGAGCCGCCAGCGCTACTGGGGCACGCCCATCCCGATCATCCATTGCGAGCAGCACGGCGCGGTGCCGGTGCCCGAGAAGGACCTGCCCGTGGTGCTGCCGCAGGACTGCGTGCCCGATGGCAGCGGCAACCCGCTGAACAAGCGCGAGGACTTCCTCGCCTGCACCTGCCCCGTGTGCGGCAAGCCCGCGCGGCGCGAGACCGACACCATGGACACCTTCGTGGATTCGTCCTGGTATTTCATGCGCTACTGCGACCCGAAGAACGACCAGCAGATGGTGGCCGAGGGCACGCAGTACTGGATGCCGATGGACCAGTACATTGGCGGCATCGAGCACGCCATCCTGCACCTGCTGTACGCGCGCTTCTGGACCAAGGTGATGCGCGATCTGGGGCTGGTGAAGATCGACGAGCCCTTCACCAAGCTGCTCACGCAGGGCATGGTGCTCAACGAGGCCTTCTCGCGCACCACCACGGGCAAGCAGTACTTCTGGGTGCACGAGCTCGATGTCGAGCGTGACGAGCACGCGAAGGTGATCTCCGCGAAGGCCAAGGCCGATGGCCAGCCGGTGACCTATGAGGGCTGGACCACGATGTCCAAGTCCAAGAACAACGGCGTGGATCCGCAGGACCTGATCGAGAAGTACGGCGCCGACACCGCGCGCCTGTACACGATGTTCACGGCGCCGCCGGAAGCGACGCTGGAGTGGAACGACGCCGCGCTGGAAGGCAGCTACCGCTTCCTGCGGCGCGTGTGGAACTTCGGCGCGAAGCACGACGCCGCCGCGACGGCGAGCGACCGCGTGGCGCACGCCGGCAAGTACGGCAAGCAGGCGCAGGCGCTGCGCCGCGAGATCCACACGGTGCTGCGGCAGGTGGACTACGACTACCAGCGCATGCAGTACAACACCGTCGTCTCCGGCGCGATGAAGATGCTCAATGCGCTGGAGGACTTCAAGGCGATGGACGAGCCGGGCGGACGCGTCGCGCTGGAGGAGGGCTTCGCCATCCTGCTGCGCGTGCTCTATCCGGTGACGCCGCACATCACGCATGCACTGTGGAGCGCGCTGGGCTACGCCGGCACGCTCGGCGACCTGCTCGACACGCCCTGGCCGAAAGTGGACGAGGGCGCGCTGCAACAGGACGAGATCGAGCTGATGCTGCAGGTCAATGGCAAGCTGCGCGGCTCCATCCTCGTGCCCGCGCAGGCGGACAAGGCGGAGATCGAGCGCATCGCGATGGCCAGCGAGGGCTTCGTGAAGTTCGCGAATGGCGCCACGCCGAAGAAGGTGGTGGTGGTCCCCGGCCGACTGGTGAACGTGGTCGTATGAAGCGCAGGATTTTCCTTGCAGCCGCCGGTGTTGCCACCCTCGCCGGCTGCGGCTTCCAGCTGCGGCAGGCGCCCGCGTTCGCCTTCGATTCCATCTACATCCAGGCGCCGCCGACCTCGCCGATCGCGCACGAGCTGCGGCGCAACCTCGCGTCGGGCAACAGCGTCCGCGTTCTGAACAACGCGACGGAGCAGGCCAACGCGCGCGTGATCCTCGAGGTGCCGCTGGAACTGCGCGAGAAGGTGGTGGTGGGCCTGAACTCCACGGGGCAGGTGCGCGAATTCCAGCTGCGCTCGCGCATCCGCTTCAAGCTGCGCACGCCCGACGGCCGCGAGCTGATCCCGGAAACCGAACTGCTGCAGCAGCGCGACATCAGCTTCAACGAGGGCGCGGTGCTCGCCAAGGAAGCCGAGGAGACGCTGCTTTACCGCGACATGCAGACCGACCTGGTGCAGCAGCTGATGCGCCGCCTCGCTGCCCTCAAGGGCGTGTAAGACGCGGCGCAGCGGGGCGTCGTCGCGGCGCCTGCACCGGCTCCTGCGGGCCTCCTACAGCCCCGCCGGTCCGGCGGTGTGACCCTTCAGTCGTGCTGTCGCGCCAGGGCACTTGCGCCTGCGGCGGGCCAGCGCGATCGTGCAAGACGTCGAAGGGAGCTCCCGCATGGATGCCACCGCCACCTCGGCCAGCCAGGGCTTCATCGCCAAGGAAGCGCAATACGGTGCGCGCAACTACGCACCGGTGCCGGTGGTGGTGGACCACGCGAAGGACTGCCTGGTCTGGGACGTGGAAGGCAAGGAGTACATCGACATGATGAGCGCGTACTCCTCCGTCAGCCACGGCCACCTGCACCCGCGCATCGTGGCGGCCGCGCACCGGCAGCTTGAAAAGGTGGCGGTGATGTCCCGCGCGTACTACAGCACCACGCTCGGCGCGATGCTGGAGAAGCTGAGCGAGCTCACCGGCTTCGAGCGTGCCCTTCCCATGAACACCGGCGCCGAAGCGGTGGAGACCGCCATCAAGTGCGCGCGCCGCTGGGGCCATCGCGTGAAGGGCATCCCGGACGGGCAGCAGCGCATCCTGGTGGCGCGCGGCAACTTCCACGGCCGCACCAGCACCATCATCGGATTTTCCAGCGAGCAGGAGTACCGCAGCGGCTTCGGGCCGTTCTCCGATGGCTTCCAGCACTTCGACTACGGGGACATGGAAAGCGTGAAGGCGGCGGCGACGGAGCACACCTGTGCCGTGCTGATCGAGCCGATCCAGGGCGAGGCCGGCGTGCTGGTGCCGCCGCCCGGCTTCTTCCAGGACCTGCGCGCGTGGTGCACCGCCAACAACGTGCTGCTGATCGACGACGAGGTGCAGGCGGGCCTGGGCCGCACCGGCAAGTGGTTCGCGTTCCAGCACGAAGGCATCCGCCCCGACGCGCTGATCCTGGGCAAGGCACTGGGCGCGGGCCTGCTGCCGGTCAGCGCCTTCTGCGCCGACGACAAGGTGATGCAGGTCTTCGTGCCGAACAGCCACGGCTCCACCTTCGGCGGCAATGCGCTGGCGGCGGCGGTGGCGCTGGAAGGCCTGAAGGTGCTGGAGGAAGAAGGCCTCGTCGACCAGTGCGCGGCCAAGGGTGAGTACCTGTTGCAGCGCCTGCGCGAGGTGCAGGCGGCCGTGCATCCGCTGATCCGCGACGTGCGCGGGCGGGGGCTGTGGATCGGCGTCGACATCGAGCCTTCGTGCACCACCGCGCGTGACCTCGTGGAGCGCCTGGCCGCCGCCGGTGTGCTGTCGAAGGAGACGCACGAGACGGTGATCCGTTTCGCGCCGCCGCTGACGATCACGTATGAGTTGATGGACAAGGCGGTGGGGATCTTTCGGCAGGTGGCGATGGAGAAGCATCGCGAGCTGGCCCTGTAAGGCGCAACACCGGGGTTCGGGCTGCGCCGCTCACCGCCGGCCTACGGGTCTCTGCGTCCGTAGGTCGGGGTGAGCGCGAAGCCGAACCCCGACGCCAACGCAATCCGTAGGTTGGGTTGCCGCAGGCACCCCAACAGCGTGTTGGGATGCGCTGGCGCGCAGCCCAACCTACACTTGCGGCATGCAGCTCGCCCCCGCCCAACTCAGCGCGCACCTGCAACGCGGCCTCCGCCCGCTCTACACCCTGCACGGCGACGAGCCGCTGCTGGTGCAGGAAGCCGCCGACGCGATCCGCGCCTCGGCTCGGGCGCAGGGCTACACGGAGCGCACCGTCCACACGGTCGCCGGCGCGCACTTCGACTGGAGCGCGGTGCTCGCGGCCGGTGGGTCGCTCAGCCTGTTCGCCGACAAGCAGATCGTCGAAGTCCGCATCCCCTCCGGCAAGCCGGGCAAGGACGGCAGCACCGCCTTGCAGCAGCTGGCCGAAAGCACGGTCGGCAACGACAGCACGCTCACCCTGGTGCTGCTGCCGCGCCTGGACTTCCAGACGAAGAAGTCCGCCTGGTTCGCGGCGCTGGAGAACTCCGGCGTGGCGGTCGAAGTGCAGCCGGTCGAGCGCGGCGCGCTGCCGCAATGGATCACGCAGCGCCTGGCGCAGCAGGGGCAGCGCGTGGCGGCCGGCGAGGAAGGGCAGCGCACGCTGCAGTTCTTCGCCGATCGCGTCGAGGGCAACCTGCTGGCCGCGCACCAGGAGATCCAGAAGCTCGCGCTGCTGCATCCCGCCGGCGAGCTGTCGTTCGAACAGGTCGAAGCCGCGGTGCTGAACGTCGCCCGCTACGACGTCTTCAAGCTGTCCGAGGCCGTCCTGGGCGGGCAGGCAGCGCGCGTGCAGCGGATGCTGGACGGCCTGCAGGCCGAAGGCGAGGCCGAGGTGCTGGTGCACTACACACTGGCCGAGGACATCCGCGCCCTGAAGCGCGTCAAGGACGCCATGGCCGCCGGCCGGCCGCTGCCCATGGCGCTGCGCGAGCAGCGGGTCTGGGGCCTGAAGGAAAAGCTGTTCGAGCGCGTGCTGCCGCGGCTGTCCGCCACCGCGCTGGAGAACCTGCTGCATTCGGCGCACGTGGTCGACGGCATCGTCAAGGGCCTGAAGGCGCCCGGCTGGCCCACGGACGGCTGGCAGGCGCTGCACCGGCTGGCGATGGACCTGTGCCTGGCCGCCGCGCCCTCCCCGGGGAGGGGGAGGGGATAATGCAGGCATGAACGCCGTGAACATCGCCGAAGTCATGCATTCCCTGGGCCTGCAGGCCCGGGAGGCGTCTGCGCGCATGGCTTCCGCCTCCGCGGCCGAGAAGGCCAACGTGCTGCGCACGCTGGCCGCGCTGCTGCGCGAGAAAGTCGAGCCGCTGCAGGCCGACAACGCCAGGGACATCGCGCGCGCCACCGCCGCCGGCCTGTCCGCGCCCATGGTCGACCGCCTGAAGCTCACGCCCAGGATCATCGAGACCCTGGCCGTCGGCTGCGAGCAGCTCGCGGTGATGCCCGACATCATCGGCGAGGTGATCGGCATGAAGCAGCAGCCCAGCGGCATCCGCGTGGGCCAGATGCGCGTACCGCTCGGCGTGTTCGGCATGGTCTACGAGAGCCGGCCCAACGTGACCATCGAGGCTGCGAGCCTGTCGATCAAGAGCGGCAACGCCTGCATCCTGCGCGGCGGCTCCGAGGCCATCGATTCCAACAAGGCGCTGGCGCAGCTGGTGCAGCAGGCGCTGGTGCAGTGCGGGCTGCCGGCCGAGGCGGTGCAGCTGGTGCCCACCACCGACCGCGAGGCGGTGGGCCGGTTGATCGCGATGCCCGAGTACGTGGACGTGATCATCCCGCGCGGCGGCAAGGGCCTGATCGAGCGGATCTCGCGCGAAGCCAAGGTGCCGGTGATCAAGCACCTGGACGGCAACTGCCACACGTATGTCGACGATCCCTGCGATCTCGACCTCGCGGTGAAGGTCACCGACAACGCCAAGACGCAAAAGTACAGCCCGTGCAACGCCAGCGAGGGCCTGGTGGTCGCGCGCGGCGTCGCCCGCGAGTTCCTGCCCCGCATCGGTGCCGTGTTCGCGGGCAAGGGCGTGGAAATGCGCTGCGACGGCGAAGCCCGGGCGATCCTGCAGCAACTGCAGGACGCGAAGGTCGTGGACGCGACCGAGCAGGACTGGTCCGAGGAGTACCTGGCCCCCATCATCAGCATCAAGGTGGTGGCCGGCATCGACGAGGCCATCGCGCACATCAACCGCTATTCCTCGCACCACACCGACGCCATCCTCACGCGCGACCACGGGCATGCGCAGCGCTTCCTGCGCGAGGTCGATTCGGCCAGCGTGATGGTCAACACCAGCACGCGCTTCGCCGACGGATTCGAATACGGGCTCGGTGCCGAAATCGGCATCAGCACCGACAAGTTCCACGCGCGCGGGCCGGTGGGCATCGAAGGCCTGACTTCCCTCAAGTGGATCGTGCTGGGCAACGGCGAAATACGCTCCTGACCCGCGGCGGCAAGAACAAGAAGAGGATCGGATGGTTCCGCATCTCACCACGGCCCTGACCGGGCCGATCAACGAACTCGAGCAGCGCATCCTGGAGTCCATGCCGGCGGTCGAACGCTGGTTCCGGCTGGAATGGATGGAGCACACGCCCCCGTTCTATTGCTCCGTCGACATCCGCAATGCCGGCTTCAAGCTCGCGCCGGTGGACACCAACCTGTATCCCGGCGGCTGGAACAACCTCACGCCCGAGATGCTGCCGCTGGCGGTGCAGGCGGCGATGGCGGCGATCGAGAAGATCTGCCCCGAGGCCAAGAACCTGCTGGTCGTTCCCGAGAACACGAAGAACACCTTCTACCTGAGCAACATCGCGCAGCTGCAGCGGATCTTCCGCATGGCGGGACTCAACGTGCGGGTCGGGTCGATCGATCCGGAGATCAAGAAGGCGACGCCGGTGGAGCTGCCGGGCGGTGAAACGATCACCCTGGAGCCGGTCGTCCGCACCAAGCGCCGCCTGGGCCTGAAGAACTTCGACCCCTGCACCATCCTCCTGAACAACGACCTGACCGCGGGCGCGCCGGGCATCCTGGAAGACCTGCACGAGCAGTACCTGCTGCCGCCGCTGCATGCGGGCTGGTCGGTGCGGCGCAAGAGTCGCCACTTCCAGAGCTACGAGGAAGTGGCCAAGCGCTTCGGCAAGATGCTTGGCATCGATGCATGGCTGGTGAACCCGATGTTCAACCGCTGCGGCGAGCTCGACTTCCACAAGTCCGAGGGCTTCGACTGCCTGCGCACCAACGTCGATGCGCTGCTGACCAAGGTCCGCAAGAAGTACAAGGAATACGGCATCAACGAGAAGCCGTTCGTGGTGGTCAAGGCGGACAACGGCACCTCGGGCATGGGCATCATGACCGTGCGCGACGTGAAGGACCTCGACATCCTGAAGACCCGGCCGAAGAACAAGCCGCCGGTGGTGAAGACCGGCCAGGCGATCACCGACGTGATCATCCAGGAAGGCGTGCTGACGGCCGAACGGATGAACGAAGCCGTCGCCGAACCCGTGGTGTACCTGATGGACCGCTACGTGGTCGGCGGCTTCTACCGCGTGCACGCGGAGCGGGGCACCGACGAGAACCTCAATGCACCGGGTGCGAGCTTCGTGCCGCTGGCGTTCGCCGAGAGTACGCGCTTACCCCAGCCGGGCCAGAAGCCGGGCGCCAGCGCCCCGAACCGCTTCTACATGTACGGCGTGATCGGTCGGCTGGCCATGCTGGCGGCGAGCTACGAGCTGGAAGCGACGGACCCGGAAGCCGAAGTCTACGAGTGAGTTGCTGCACCGCAACATGCCCGGGCACGGCCGCGCGGGCGGGCGCACAATAGCCCTCCCAAGTTCAAGACCCCGCCGGTAGCTCCCACCGGGACGGGGCTGTTCGTGCAGAAATCGAAGTCCTCCCTCGCGGCGCTGACGCTGGGCGCCATCGGCATCGTCTACGGTGACATCGGCACCAGCGTCCTGTACGCGTTCAAGGTGCTGTTCAACACCGCGCACGTGCCGCTGACGCCCGAGAACGTCTATGGCGTGCTCTCCCTGGTGTTCTGGACCATCACGGTCATCGTCTCGCTCAAGTACGTGACGCTGATCCTGCGCGCCGACAACAACGGCGAGGGCGGCCTCATCGCCATGCTGGCGCTGGCCTCCAACGCGGTCGCCGACCGGCCGGCCCTGCGCAACGTGCTGCTGGCCATCGGCATCTTCGGCACGGCCATCTTTTACGGCGACGGCGTGATCACGCCCGCGATCTCGGTGCTCTCCGCGGTGGAAGGCGTGTCGCTGATCTCCCCGGTGTTCGATCCCTACATCGTCCCGGCGGCGCTGCTGATCATCTTCATGCTGTTCTACGTGCAGAAGAACGGCACCGGCGGCATCGGCCGCTTCTTCGGGCCGATCTGCTTCGTCTGGTTCATCGTGATCGGCGCCCTCGGCGTGCCGCACATCCTGAAGCACCCGGAGGTGCTGGGCGCGATCAGCCCGCACCACGCATTGCGCTTCATCTTGGCCCAGGGCGGCACGGCCTTCGTCCTGCTGGGCGCGCTGATCCTCACCGTCACCGGGACCGAGGCGCTGTACGCGGACATGGGCCACTTCGGCAAGCGGCCGATCCGCATCGCCTGGTTCGCGCTGGTCATGCCGGCGCTGCTGCTCAACTACTTCGGCCAGGGCGCGCTGCTGCTGGAGGACCCCAAGGCGCTGGAGAATCCGTTCTACCGGATGGCGCCGCCTTACCTGCTGATGCCGCTGGTGATCCTGGCGACGGCGGCGACCGTGATCGCGTCGCAGGCCCTCCTGTCGGCAGCCTTCTCGGTGACCAAGCAGGCGATCCAGCTCGGCTTCCTGCCGCGCATGCTGATCCACCACACCTCGGTGCGCGAGACGGGGCAGGTGTACCTGCCGGCGGTGAACTGGCTGCTGTTCGCGACCATCGTCGTGGCCGTGGGCCTGTTCCGCAATTCGACCAATCTCGCCGCCGCGTACGGCATCGCCGTGACGACGGACATGCTGATCACCACGGTGCTGACTTTCTTCGTGATCCGCTACGCATGGAAGCTGCCCCTGTGGCTGTGCGTCGCGGCCACCAGCGTGTTCTTCGTGGTGGACCTGCTGTTCTTCGCGTCGAACACGCTCAAGCTGATCGACGGCGGCTGGTTCCCGGTGGTGATCGGCATCGTGATGTTCACCGTGATGATGACGTGGAGGAAGGGCCGCTCGATCCTGGCGGAGAAGGTGCGCAGCGAGTCCTTCGACCTGCGCAGCTTCCTCGAGTCGGTGTTCGTCAGCCCGCCCATGCGCGTGCAGGGCACGGCGGTGTTCCTCACGCCGGAGCCGGGGACGGTTCCCAACGCGCTGCTGCACAACCTGAAGCACAACAAGGTGCTGCACGCGCAGAACCTGTTCGTGACGGTGCGCTACCACGAGGTGCCGTGGATCGGCCTGGACCGGCGCGTCGAGATCGAGCCGCTCGGTCACGACTGCTGGCAGATGATCCTGAACTACGGGTTCAAGAACGACATCGACATCCCGCGGGCGCTGGAGCGGGTGCGCGGGCACGGCTGCAACCTCGAGCCGATGACCACCAGCTACTTCCTCTCGCGCGACGTGGTGGTGCCCACCATCGGCAGCGGCATGGCGCCCTGGCGCGAGAAGCTGTTCGCGCAGATGCACCATGGCGCCGGCGCGGCCGCCGACTTCCTGAACCTCCCGAGCAACCAGGTGGTGGAGCTGGGCAGCAAGGTGGAAATCTAGGACACTGCCCGGTGTTCAACAACGCCGGGGTCTCTCGCGGCACTGGCAGAAAACGTGCGCATCGAAGAAGCAGGAGCGGCGATGACCGGCGCAACGGACTTCGACGTGGTCGTGGTCGGCGCCGGCATCTCCGGCATCGCCGCCGCGCACTACCTGCAGCGCGAGTGCCCGGACCGCAGCTTCGTCGTGCTGGAAGGACGGCAGGCGCTCGGCGGGACCTGGGACCTGTTCCGCTATCCGGGCGTGCGTTCGGACTCCGACATGTTCACGCTGGGCTACAGCTTCCGCCCGTGGACGAGCGACATCACCATGGCGGACGGGCCGAGCATCCGGTCCTACCTGCAGGACACCGTGCGCGACGAGCGCCTGGGCGGGCGCATCCGTTTCGGCCAGCGGGTCACCGGCGCTTCCTGGGATTCGCAAGCCGCGCGCTGGACGCTCGAAGTCACCGCCACCGATGGCAGGGTGCTGCGCTACACCTGCCGCTTCCTGCATTTCTGCAGCGGCTACTACGCCTACGAGCAGGGGCACGATCCGGACTGGCCGGGACGCGAACGCTTCGGCGGCCGCATCGTGCATCCGCAGCACTGGCCCGAGGACCTGGACTACGCAGGCCGGCGCGTGGTGGTCATCGGCAGCGGCGCGACCGCGGTTACGCTGGTGCCCGCGATGGCCGACCGTGGCGCGGCCCACGTCACCATGCTGCAGCGCTCGCCCAGCTACATCCTCGCCGTCCCGGGCAGGGACGCGCTGGGCCGCGGCCTGCAACGCATGCTGCCGCGCAAGCTGGCGTACCGCCTGATCCGCTGGAAGAACATTCTCGTGGCGCTGGGCCTGTTCCAGTACGCGCGGCGCCGGCCCCAAGCCGCGCGCAAGCTGCTCGTGAAGCTGGCGCGCAAGAGCGCCGGGCCGGCGGTGGAGGCGCGGCACCTGGAGCCGCGCTACCAGCCCTGGGACCAGCGCCTGTGCTTCATTCCGGATGCCGACCTGTTCCGCGTCCTGCGCGAGGGCAAGGCATCCATCGTCACCGACACCATCGCAAGCTTCACCGAGGCAGGATTGAAGTTGTCTTCGGGCGAGGAATTGCCCGCCGACATCGTCGTGACCGCGACCGGCCTGCAGCTGCAGCTGTTCGGCGGCGCCGGCGTGCAGGTCGACGGCCGCACGGTGCGGCTGCCCGAGTCGCTGTCGTACAAGGGAATGATGGTAAGCGGCGTACCGAACCTCGCCCTGTCCATGGGCTACACGAATGCTTCGTGGACCCTGCGCGCGGAACTGATCGCGCGGCAGGTGTGCCGCATGCTCAATCACATGCGCGAGCACCAGCTCGATGTGTGCGTGCCGGTGCACGAGGGCGAGCCGGGCGAGACGCGCCCGGCGCTGGACCTGAGCTCCGGCTACATCGCCCGCGCCGCCGACGCGCTGCCGCGCCAGGGCAGCCGCAAGCCCTGGCGCATCTACCAGAACTACGTGCTGGACCTGCTGTCGCTGAAGTTCTCTCCCGTCGCCGATGGCGCCCTGCGCTTCGCGCGGCGCGGCGAAGTCCCCCGCTGACGCCCCGATGCATTTCATCGTCACGCTCCTGCTGATCGTGCTGGTGGCCCTCGCGCTGCTGGCCCTCTTCACCACCCTCGTCGCCTGGCGCGTCGACAAGGCCTTTCGCCCGCCGGGCGAGTTCACCGAGGTCGATGGCGAGAGGCTGCACTACCGCACCTTGGGCGAAGGTCCGCCCATCGTCCTGGTGCACGGCCTCGGCGGCGAGACGCGCAACTTCGACTACCTGCCGCTGCAGGAGCTGGCCACGCGCTGGCGCCTGGTGCTCGTCGACCGCGCCGGCTCCGGCCATTCACCGCGCCGTGACGCGCACAAGGCCGGCATTCCCGCGCAGGCCCGGCTGGTCGCCGGCTTCATCCGCGCGATGGACTTCCAGCAGCCGCCGCTGCTGGTCGGCCACTCCCTCGGCGGTGCGATCGCGCTGGCCGTGGCGCTGCAGGAGCCGCAGTGCATCGCCGGCATCGCGCTCATCGCCCCGCTGACGCACTATCCCGGCGGCGCGCCCAAGCCTTTCGGCGCGCTGGAGATCCGGCATCCGCACGCGCGCCGCTTCTTCGCGCACACGCTCGCGGCGCCGCTGGCCATCCTGACGACCCCGCTGGCGCTGCACGCACTGTTCGGCCCCGACCCGGCGCCGCGCGACTTCGGCGTGCGCGGCGGCGGGCTGCGCAGCCTGCGGCCGGCGGCCTTCGTCACGTCATCGACCGACATGATGGCCGTGGAGGACCAGCTGCCGGCCTTGCAGGACCACTGGGGCCGCATCCGCCTGCCGGTGTTCCTGCTGCATGGCGAGGGGGACCGCGTGCTGGACTGGCGCGAACAGGCGGAAGGCTTGCGCGCGAAGCTGCCCGATGCGCAGGTGACGGTCATCCCCGGCGGGCACATGCTCCCCGTCACGCAGGCAGCCGCGACGGCGGCATGGCTGCAGGAGTGCGCCCAAGCCGTGCTGCGCGATTTGTGAGAAAGTGGTCGGCAATGAACATCCTCTTCGTCGCCGACCCGCTCGAGGTCTTCCAGACCTACAAGGACACGACCTACTCGATGATGCGCGAGGCCCAGCGCCGCGGCCACCGCGTCTGCGCCTGCGAGCCGGCCGACCTCGGCTGGCGTTCCGGCGAGGTGGTGCATGCGCAGGTGCGGGAAATCACGCTCACCGGTGCTCAGGACGCCTGGTTCCAGGTGGTGCGCAGCGAGCGGCTGCCGCTGAAGGCCTTCGACGCTGTGGTCATGCGCAAGGACCCGCCTTTCGACAGCGAGTACTTCTATGCCACCCACCTGCTGGAGCAGGCGCAGCGCGAGGGCACGAAGGTCTTCAACAAGCCGGCGGCGCTGCGCGACCATCCGGAGAAGCTCGCGATCATGGAGTTCCCGCAGTTCGTGAGCCCGACGCTGGTGACGCGCTCGGGCGACGAGGTGCGGCGCTTCCATGCGGAGCATCGGGACATCATCCTGAAGCCGCTCGACGGCATGGGCGGCATGGGCATCTTCCGCGTCGGCCCGGACGGGCTGAACCTGGGCTCGATCGTGGAGACCCTCAACCGCAACGGCTCGACCACGATCATGGTGCAGCGCTTCGTGCCCGAGATCACCGCGGGCGACAAGCGCGTGCTGGTGATCGGGGGCAAGGTGGTGCCGTTCTGCCTGGCGCGCATTCCCCAGGGCAGCGAGGTGCGAGGCAACCTGGCGGCCGGCGGCAAGGGCGTGGCGCAGCCGATCTCGGCTCGCGACCGCGAGATCGCCGAGACGATCGGTCCGCTGCTGGCGCAGCGCGGGCTGCTGCTGATCGGGCTGGACGTGATCGGCGACTGTCTCACCGAGATCAACGTGACGAGCCCGACGTGCTTCCAGGAAATCACGCAGCAGAGCGGCTTCGACGTGCCGGCGATGTTCATCGATGCGCTGGAAGAGGCGGTGGATCGGGATCGGACGGTTCTCTGAGGCTGGGGCGCTCAGCCGCTAAATCCAACAACCGGACGCAGAGGACGCAGAGGAAGCGCAGAGGACGCAAAAAGAAAGCCTTCAAAGGCTGTTCTTTTGCGTCCTCTGCGTAACCTTCGCGTCCTCTGCGTCCGGTTGTTTGGTTTTAAGCCGCCACCCCATCCACGAACACCTTCAACTCCCCCGGCTGGAACTGCGTCCACTGCTCGTTGACGGTCAGCGGCGCGGTGACGACCACCGCCACCTTGTCGTCCGGCGAAGTGTGCTGCGCGAAATCGACGCTCAAATCCTCGTCCGCCAGCTGCGCATGCGCGAAGGGATGCTGCCGCTCCACGTACCAGAGGTTCGTCGAGCAATGCGCCCAGAGCGCGTCGCCGTTCGACAGCAGGTAGTTGAAGCGGCCATGCCTGGAGATGCGCGGCGTCAGTTCGCGCAGGGTCAGCGTCAGCTCCTCCACGCTGGGCGTGTCCGCATGCGACTTCCACATCTCCTGCATCAGCCAGCAGAAGGCACGCTCGCTGTCGGTGTTGCCCACCGGACGGAAGTTCGCATGCAGGCGGGGATGGAAGTCCTGCAGGTCGCCGTTATGCGCAAAGACCCAGTAGCGGCCCCACAGCTCCCGCACGAACGGGTGGCAGTTCTGCAGCGCGATCTCTCCCTGCGTCGCCTTGCGGATGTGCGCGACGACGTGGCGGCTCTTGATGGGGTAGCGTCGGATCAGTTCTGCCACCGGTGACTCCGCCGCGGGCAGGTGGTCCACGAAGTGCCGCAGGCCCTTGCCTTCGAAGAAGGCAATGCCCCAGCCGTCCGCGTGGTGGTCGGTGCGGCCGCCGCGCTGGGCGAAACCGGCGAAACTGAACGTCACGTCCGTCGGCGTGTTGCAGTTCATCCCGAGCAGCTGGCACATGGTGCGACTACCCGGCGGCCCGCGCGCAGGCGGGACAGATGCAGGCCAGGCCATGCGATTCCGCGGGCACGCGCGCGAGCAGGGCCGCGTCGAAGTCCACGTTCGTGCACCAGCAGGGCGGCTGCGCTTCGCCGGTAGCGCGCTGCTGCTCCATGGCGCAGCTGTTGGCGAGGCCGCACAGCGGGCACAGGCGCGGATCGGACGAAGGCGTGGCAGGGGGCACGCCAGCATCGTAGCCGCTGCCGCGAGCTTTCACGGCAAGCGGACGTTCTGCGCGAAGTGCTGGTAGGTCGCCGCGATGCGACGCAGGTGGCGCGACTCGGGATGCGCGAGCAGCCAGAGCTCGGACTGGCAGCCCTCGAGCGGTCCGCCCAGGGCGACGAGGTCCGGCTCGCGTTCCAGCATGAACTGCGGCACCACGCCCGCCCCGAGGCCGGTGCGGATGGCATCGACGACCGCCGAGATGGAGTCCAGCAGGTGCCGCGGTGCCACCCGGGGCAGGTTCTTGCGCCGCCAGCGCACGCTGGGGTGCTCGGGCATCTCCTCGTCGATGCCGATCCACGCGTGGGCTTCCAGCGGCTGCTTGCGACGGGCGGCAGGCATGGCCTTGCCGACGCAGGCGACAAAGCGGATCGTGCCCAGGTGCCGCCCGACCAGGTGCTCGGGCGGCTTGGGCGTGGCACGCAGCGCGAGGTCCGCATCGCGGCGCGTGAGGCTCACCAGCTCGTTGCCCGAGAGCAGTTCGAGCTGCAATGCGGGATGCTCGTGCGCCAGCTGCGGCAGGCAGGGCAGTACGAGGCCGCGCAGCACCGAGTCGGTCGTGGTCACGCGCACCCGGCCCGTGATCGCATCGCCTGCGCCCATCGTCGCGGCGCGCGCCGCCTCCAGCTCCGCCTCGATGCGTTCTGCGTGCGCGGCGATCTCCTGCGTCGCCTCGGTGGGCAGGTAGCCGCCGCGTCCGCGTTCGAACAGGCGCTGCCCCAGGTGCTGTTCGATCTTCTGCAGCGAACGGAACACGGTGGACGCGTCGACGGCCAGGCGCTGCGCCGCCTGCGCGAGCGTGCGGCCGCGCACCAGTGCGAGCACCAGCTCCAGGTCCGCAGCGGTCAGCAGGTATTGCGGTTTTGCAATCTTTGTTTTCATGGCTGCGCATTTTCATTGCGACGGCGCAATCCTACATTCATGGCTCCCGCAAGCCAACCTGCAACCGAAAGGAAACGTCATGAAGCTCTATTTCTCCCCCGCCGCCTGCTCCCTGGCCGTGCACATCGCCCTGCGCGAGGCCGGTGTCCCGGTGGACCTCGCATCGGTCGACCTGGTGAAATACCAGCTCGCCGACGGCAGCGACTACCGCGCCATCAACCCGCGCGGCTACGTGCCCTTGCTGGAACTGGACGACGGCAGCCGCCACACCGAAGTGTCGGCGCTGCTGCAGTACGTCGCGGAAAGCGTGCCGCAGGCGCAGCTGTTGCCCGCCGCCGGCAGCGGCGAGCGCCTGCAGGTGCTGCAGTGGGTGACCTTCATCGCCACCGAACTGCACAAGGCCTTCAGCCCCTGGCTGTGGCACAAGGAGACGGCGGACTCCACCCGCAAGGCGGTGAAGGACAAGCTGGCCCTGCGCTTCGCGGACATCGAGCAGGCGCTGGTGCAACGCGAGTTCGTGGCCGGCGACCGCTTCACCATCGCCGACGCGTACGCCTTCACGATCCTGCGCTGGGCGCCGATGCTGGGCATCTCGCTCAAGCCTTACCCGCACGTCGACGCCTACCTGCAACGCATTGCCGCGCGTCCGGCGGTGCATGCGGCGCTGCTGGCCGAAGGGCTGGTGAAGGCATGAGCACGCTCACCCTCGTGAGCCACGCGTTGTGCCCCTACGTGCAGCGTGCGGCCATCGTGCTGGCCGAGAAGGGCGTGTCCTTCGAGCGGCGCTGGGTCGACCTGGCGGACAAGCCGGCCTGGTTCCGCGCGGTGTCGCCGCTGGGCAAGACCCCCGTGCTGCTGGTGGGCGAGGAGGCGGTGTTCGAGTCGGCGGTGATCTGCGAGTACCTCGACGAGACCAGGGGCTCGCCTTTGCACCCCCAGGATCCGCTGCAGAAGGCCCGCGAGCGCGGCTGGATGGAGTTCGGCTCCGGCGTGCTGAACACGATCTGGGGCTTCTACACCGCCGCGGACGAAGGCGCGCTCGAGAGCCAGCGCGCGGCCTTGCGCGCGCAGTTCGTGCAGGTCGAAGCCGCGCTCGACCCGCAGGGGCCCTGGTTCGGCGGTGAACGCTTCGGGATGGTGGATGCGGTGTTCGCGCCGGTGTTCCGGTATTTCGAGGTGTTCGAGCGGATCGGGGAGACCGGGATGTTTGTCGGTCTGCCGAAGGTGGGGCGGTGGCGCGCGGCGTTGGCGCAGCGGCTTTCGGTGCGGGGGGCCGTGCTGGAGGATTACTCGCAGCGGCTGGAAAATTTCCTGCTCACGCGCGGCTCGGCGCTGTCGCGGCGGATCGCGCAGCCTGTTGGGGTGCGCGGTCGCGCAACCCAACCTACGGGAGCCTGATTTCGTAGGTTGGGTTGCCCAGGCACCCCAACAGTCGGCCCCGTGTGCGTCGGGGTTCGGCGCTGGCGCGCGCTCACCACCGACCTACGAAGCGCGTCCAACGTAGGGCGGGGTGAGCGCGCAGCCGAACCCCGCCGCTCAGCGCGCCCCCGCCTTGACCTTCAGGCGCCAAGCATGCAACAGCGGCTCGGTATATCCGCTCGGTTGCTCCTTGCCCTGGAACACCAGGTCCAGCGCGGCGCGATAGGCATGCGAGGTGTCCCAATTGCCGGCCATCGGCTGGTACGCCGGATCCCCGGCGTTCTGTTTGTCCACCACCGCCGCCATGCGCTGGAAGGTCTCGCGCACCTGCTGCTCCGTGACGACGCCATGCAGCAGCCAGTTGCAGATGTGCTGGCTCGAAATGCGCAGCGTGGCGCGGTCCTCCATCAGCCCCACGTTGTGGATGTCCGGCACCTTGGAGCAACCCACGCCCTGGTCGATCCAGCGCACCACGTAGCCCAGGATGCCTTGCGCGTTGTTCTCGATCTCCTGCTGGCGCTCCTCGGCACTCCACTTCGCTTCGGCGGCGACCGGCACGGTCAGCAGTCCCTGCAGCAGGTTTTCCCGTTCAGCTTCGGCGTCGGTCTTCTCCAGCTCCTGCTGCACCGAGAACACGTCCACCTGGTGGTAGTGCAAGGCGTGCAGGGTGGCGGCGGTGGGTGACGGCACCCAGGCCGTGTTGGCGCCGGCCCTGGGATGCCCGATCTTCTGATCGAGCATGGCCGCCATCAGGTCCGGCATCGCCCACATGCCCTTGCCGATCTGCGCACGGCCGCGCAAGCCGCAGTTCAGGCCCACCAGCACGTTGCTCTTCTCGTAGGCGGTGATCCAGGCGCTCGTCTTCATGTCGCCCTTGCGGATCATCGGGCCCGCGTACATGGCCGTGTGCATCTCGTCCCCGGTGCGATCCAGGAAGCCGGTATTGATGAAGGCCACCCGCGCCGGCGCGGCGGCGATGCAGGCCTGCAGGTTCACGCTGGTGCGGCGCTCCTCGTCCATGATGCCCAGCTTCACCGTGTTCTGCGGCAACCCGAGCAATTGCTCCACGCGCGAGAACAGTTCCGAAGCGAAGGCAACCTCCGCCGGCCCGTGCATCTTGGGCTTGACGATGTAGATCGAGCCCGTGCGCGAGTTGCGGATGCCGTTCCTGCCCTTGCCTTGCAGGTCCACCATCGCGATCGCGGTGGTGACCACCGCGTCCATGATGCCCTCGGGGATCTCCTTGCCGTCGCCCCAGAGAATCGCCGGGTTGGTCATGAGGTGGCCGACGTTGCGCAGGAACAGGAGCGAGCGTCCGTGCAGCACGACTTCGCCTTCGCCGGTCGCGCTCTGGTACTTGCGGTCGCCGTTGAGGCCGCGCGTGAACGACTTGCCGCCCTTGTTCACCTGCTCGGTCAGCGTGCCTTGCAGGATGCCCAGCCAGTTGCGATAGGCGAGCAGCTTGTCCTGCGCATCGACCGCGGCGATCGAATCCTCCAGGTCCAGGATCGTGGACAGCGCTGCTTCCACGACGATGTCGCTGATGCCGGCCGCATCGGTCGCGCCGATGCCGCTCTTGCGGTCGATGACGATGTCCAGGTGCAGCCCGTTGTTCTTCACGAGGACCGAAGTGGGCGCAGCCGTGTCGCCCTGGTAGCCGACGAATTTCGCGGGGTCCTGCAGCCCGGAGGACTTGCCGCCCTTCAGCTGCACCAGGAGCTCGCCGCCTTCGACTTTGTACGCAGTCGCGTCCGCATGGGAGCCATTCGCCAGCGGCACGGCCTGGTCCAGCACCTGGCGCGCCCGCGCGATCACCTTCTCGCCGCGCACCTCGTTGTAGCCCGGACCCTTGTCGGCGCCCCCGCTTTCGGGGATGACGTCGGTGCCGTACAGCGCGTCGTACAGCGAACCCCAGCGCGCGTTGGCGGCGTTGAGCGCGTAGCGCGCGTTCAGGATCGGCACCACCAGCTGCGGGCCGGCTTGCAGCGCGAGTTCCGCATCGACGTTGGTCGTGGTCGCCTTCGCGCCCTTCGGCACCGGCACCAGGTAGCCGATCTTCCCCAGGAAGCCGCGGTAGGCGTCCATGTCACGGATCGGGCCCGGATGGGCCTTGTGCCAGGTGTCCAGCTCGGACTGCAGGCGGTCGCGCTCGGCGAGCAGTGCGGCGTTCCTCGGCCCCAGCTCGCGCACGATGGCATCGAAGCCCTGCCAGAACTTCGCCCGGTCGACGCCGACGGCGGGCAGCACCTCGTCGTCGATGAAGCGCTTCAGGGCGCTGTCCACTTCGAGTCCGTGGATCGTGGTGCGGCTGGTCATGGTGTTTCTTTCTCTCCGGAAGTTGCTAGTCGAAAAAGGCGAGCACGTCGTCGAGCGAGGCACCGACGCGCGTGGGCTGGGTGCCGAGCTCCTCGAAGGGGAGCTGGTAGCGGTTCACCCACAAGGTGCGATAGCCGAACCAGGTGGCGGCCAGAGCGTCCCACCCGTTGCAGCTGACGAAGAGGACCTGGCCGGCGGGCTTCTTCACCGCCTGCACGCCGAGGCGATAGGCGTCGGGATGCGTCTTGTACTTGCGGACGCTGTCGACGCTGATCACATGGTCCAGCAAACCCTCGAGGCCGGCGCTGCGAACCGCGATCCCGAGCATTTCCGGGTCGCCGTTGCTCAGGATGCCCGTGACGATGCCGCGCGTCTTCAGCACCTCCAGCACCTCGCGGTTCTCGGGAAAGGCCGAGAGGTGCCGGTACTCGTTCATCAGCTGCTGCTCGCGTTCCGGCGTGAGCTCCAGCTTCAGCCGCTTGCAGGCGAAGCGCAGGCCGTGACGGGTCAGCGTCCAGAACGGCTGGTAGTGGGCGCCGTCGTTGCTGGTCGTGACCAGCCGCGTGTATTCGATCTGCTTCTCGCGCCAGAGCACGGACAAGGCCTGGCCGTGCCCGGGGAACAACTGTTCCGCGAGCAGCGCAACGCTGTACACGTCGAAGAGCGTGCCGTACGCGTCGAACAGCACCGCCTTGGGATGATCCATGGCGTTACTTTATTGCGAACCTGCGGCTTCATTGATGAAGCAGCAAGTTCGGA
Organism: Ramlibacter sp.; assembly: GCA_036263715.1. GTDB lineage: Bacteria > Pseudomonadota > Gammaproteobacteria > Burkholderiales > Burkholderiaceae_C > Ramlibacter. Next base: position 563 of record DATAGN010000265.1, on the reverse strand, counting down.
ATCAGTGACTTGCGTGCGCCTAATCCGCCTCAGAAACCGAAAATGCGTTCCGCATTGCGAGAGCGGACCGCATGCATCTGCGCCTCCGGCAGCGCCGCCGTGTTGGCGAACGCGCCCTGGGTGTCGTGCACCCAGTGCGGCCAGTCGGTGCCGAACATCACGTGCTCGTGGCCGACCACCGAGATCAGGTACTGCAGCGCGCCCAGGTTGTACGTGATGCTGTCGTAGTAGATGTGGCGCAGGTAGTCCGTCGGCTTGCGCTTCATCTGGCGGCGCGACGCGAGCTCCACCTCGTCACCTTTCTCGAAACGGCCGACGAGATAGGGCAGCGTGCCGCCGCCGTGGGACGCGATCACCTTCAGGTCCGGGTACTGGTCGAAGAAGCCCTCGAAGATCATGCGCGTGATCGCCAGGGTGGTGTCGAACATGAAGCCGACCGACCAGCTGAGGTCGAACTTCGTCATGTCCATCTGGTCCACGCCGGGCGGGTCCGTCGGGTGCACCAGCACCGGCAGCTTGCGCTCGTCGATCGCTTTCCAGATCGGCGCGAACATCGGGTCGGT
>DATAGN010000264.1:0-4019 GCA_036263715.1 Ramlibacter sp. | reverse complement strand
CCCCCCACCCCGGTGACGTGTCCCTAGGTCGGCCGGGGTGAGCGCACAGCCGAACCCCGACAGCACCTTCACCGCCCAAATACAACCTTCCAGCAACACCAACCGATACACCAGCCCCGCCCTTTGCTAGAGTGGCCCTTTCCACCTTGCGAACCGCCATGGCCGCCGAACCCACCGCACCGCGCCACATCCGACTGACTTCGCACGCGAGCGGGCAGGACGCCCTGCCCCTTCGCTGGGGCGCGGCCACGCCGACGGAACGGGGGCCCGTCGTCGGCACGACCACGAAGCGCAGCCAGCGCAACGTGATCGGCACGCACAGCGGCTCGTACAGCGTCTACCGCGCGCTGGCGGTCGCTGCGGGCGCCCTCAATCGCGAACACCGGGCCGACCTCACCAACACGTCGCCCACCGACGTGCTCGGCCCCTATCCGCAATGGACCGACCCCGCCAAGATCGTCAGCCTCGATCCCTGGGGCGCCACCGTCGCCGAAGTGTTCGCCGGGGAGATCGCCGCCGGCTACGACATCCGGCCCACGATCGCGGTGACCAAGGCGCACGTGATCCTGCCGGAGGTGATCGAGGCCATGCAGAAGGGCCGCCTGAAGGCCGACAACAACATCCTGCTCCAAGGCGGCGCCGCCTGCGTGACCAAGGCGGCGATCGAACCCGTCTGGTACCTGCCGGGCGTGGCCAAGCGCTTCGGCTGCAGCGAGGCGGACCTGCGCCGCGTGCTGTTCGAGGAAACGGGCGGCATGTACCCCGAGCTCGTCACGCGCAGCGACCTCGAAGTCTTCCTGCCCCCGATCGGCGGCCAGACGATCTACATCTTCGGCAACCCCCGCGACCTGGCGAACCCGGAAGTGGAGCTCACCGCCCGCGTGCACGACGAGTGCAACGGCTCCGACGTGTTCGGCTCCGACATCTGCACCTGCCGCCCCTACCTGACGCACGCCATCGAGGAATGCATCCTGGGCGCGCAGCGCGGCGGGGTCGGGCTGGTGGCGTACTCGCGCAAGGAAGGCCGCGCGCTCGGCGAGGTGACCAAGTTCCTCGTCTACAACGCCCGCAAGCGCCAGGTGGGCGGCGACACCGCCGACCAGTACTTCGCCCGCACCGAGTGCGTGGCCGGCGTGCAGGACATGCGCTTCCAGGAGCTGATGCCCGACGTGCTGCACTGGCTGGGCATCCGCAAGATCCACCGCCTCGTTTCCATGAGCAACATGAAATACGACGCCATCACCGGCTCGGGCATCGAGGTCGGCGAGCGCGTGGACATCCCGGAATCGCTGATCCCCGCCGACGCACGCGTCGAGATGGACGCCAAGAAGGCAGCGGGCTACTTCACCCCGGGCGCCGTGCCCGACGCCGAAGCCCTGAAGCAGACGAAGGGGCGCGCGCTGTGAGCACGACCGGCGCCCACGGCCATCGCACGCAGCACGGGCCCGGCGCCGCCGAGGCAGCGGCCGACGCGCTGCGCAGCACCCATGCCATCCGCGAACGCTGCGGCCAGCTGCTGGCCCGCGCACGCGCCGGCGGGTCGGCCTGGTTCACCGTGGACGACGACGCCATCGGCGCCGCCGCGCGCGAAGTGGCGGACCTCACGCGCAAGCGCTTCTCGCGCGGCCCCATCCCCTTCCACAGCCGCTGGCGCCACCTCGAAGCCGGCGGCGTCGACCGCCGCGCGCAGCTGGAAAGCCTGCTGGGCGACGTGCCCAAGGCCAAGCGCGCCGAAGCGATGGTGGACCTCACCTTCATCAGCGTGCTGCTCGATGCGGGTTCCGGCCCCGACTGGACGTACACCGAGTCGGCCACCGGCCAGACCTACACGCGCTCGGAAGGCCTGGCCGTCGCGAGCTTCCATGCCTTCACCAGCGGCATGTTCTCCAGCGACCGCAACCAGCCCCTGCAGGCGGATGCCCAGGGGTTGCGCGCGCTGTCCACGGACCACCTCGCTGCCGCCTTCCAGGTGCGCGAGAACAACCCGCTGGTCGGCCTCGAAGGGCGCGCCGTGCTGCTGCGCCGCCTGGGCGAGGTGATGCACGAACAGCCGGAGGTCTTCGGCCAGCACGTGCAGCGGCCGGCGGGCATCTATGACCAGATCATGGCGCCCTCGCCCGAACTGGCGCCCACCGCCGACGTGGCGGCGCACGACATCCTGTCGCAGGTGCTGGCCAGCTGCTCGGGCATCTGGCCGGCCGACAACGCGATCGCCGGCGTGCCGCTGGGCGATTGCTGGCGCCATCCCGCCGTGCGCGGCGACGGTCTCTCCGACGGCTGGGTGCCTTTCCACAAGCTGTCGCAGTGGCTCACCTACTCGCTGCTGGAGCCTTTCGCCTGGTCCGGCGCGAAGCTGCGCGGCATCGAGCAGCTGACGGGCCTGCCCGAGTACCGCAATGGCGGGCTGCTGCTGGACACGGGCGTGCTGCGCCTGCGCGATCCGGCAGCGGCGCAGCAGGTGTGGAAGCCCGGCGACGAAATCATCGTGGAGTGGCGGGCGCTGACCGTCTCGCTGCTCGATGAACTCGCGGTGCAGGTGCGCAAATTGCTGCACACCGACGAACACAAGATGCCGCTGGCGTGCGTGCTCGAAGGCGGCACCTGGGCGGCAGGGCGCGAACTCGCGCAGCGGCACCGCAACGGCCTGCCGCCGCTGCAGGTGGCGAGCGACGGCACCGTCTTCTGAACCGGAAACCAAGAACATGCAACGCGAGAACGTCCACGTCATCGACCACCCGCTGGTGCAGCACAAGCTGTCGCTGATGCGCAAGAAGGAGTCGAGCACCAACACCTTCCGCCGCCTGCTCAACGAACTGTCCATGCTGATGGCCTACGAGGTCACGCGCGACGTGCCGATGCAGGAAGTCGAGATGGAAACCCCGCTGGAGAAGACGCGGGTGAAGGTGATCGACGGCAAGAAGCTGGTCTTCGTGTCCATCCTGCGCGCCGGCACCGGCATCCTCGACGGCATGCTGAGCGTGGTGCCCGGCGCCCGCGTCGGCCACATCGGGCTGTACCGCGACCCGAAGACGCTGATGGCCGTGGAGTACTACTTCAAGATGCCGCACGACATGGAGGAGCGCGACGTGATCGTGGTCGATCCCATGCTGGCGACAGGCAACTCCGCCATCGCCGCCGTCGAGCGCCTGAAGGAACTGCGCCCCAAGTCGATCAAGTTCGTGTGCCTGCTCACCTGCCCGGAGGGCGTGAGCGCGCTGCAGAAAGCGCACCCGGACGTACCGATCTACACGGCCGCGATCGACCGGCAGCTCAACGAGCACGGCTACATCCTGCCGGGCCTCGGCGACGCGGGCGACAGGATGTTCGGCACCAAGTAGGTTGGGCTGCGCGAAGCGCATCCCAACACTGCTTTTTTTTCGATGCTGGATCTCCTCGTCACCAACGCCACCCTGCCCGACGGCCGCACCGGCATGTCGATCGCGGTGGCAGGCGGCCGCATCCAGGAGGTCACCGCCGGCCTGCAGGCACCCGCCGCACAAGCGGTCGACGCCGGCGGCTACCTCGTCACCCCGCACTTTTGCGACCCGCACTTCCACATGGACGCGACCCTCAGCTACGGGTTGCCGCGCGTCAACGAAAGCGGCACGCTGCTGGAGGGCATCGCGCTGTGGGGCGAGCTCAAGCCGCTGCTGCAGGCCGAGCACATGATCGAACGCGCGCTGGCCTACTGCGACTGGGCGGTGGCCCGCGGCCTGCTGGCGATCCGCAGCCACGTGGACACGAGCGATCCTTCGCTGCTGCCGGTGCAGGCGATGCTGGAGGTGAAGAAGCGCGTCGCCCCTTACCTGGACCTGCAGCTGGTCGCCTTTCCGCAGGACGGCGTGCTGCGCACGCGCGGCGGCGTGGAGAACCTCAAGCGCGCGCTCGACCTCGGGGTGGACGTCGTCGGCGGCATCCCGCACTTCGAGCGCACCATGGCCGAAGGCGCGGCCAGCGTGAAGCTGCTGTGCGAACTCGCGGCCGAGCGCGGCCAGCTGGTGGACATGCACTGCGACGAG
>DATAGN010000263.1:0-1590 GCA_036263715.1 Ramlibacter sp. | reverse complement strand
GCTCAAAGGCGCGCGCGAGCACGTGCTGCTGCCGGCGCTCGACGCGGTGATCACCAGGATGCGCGAGCTGGCGCACACGTACGCGGCCGTGCCCATGCTCAGCCGTACGCACGGGCAGACGGCCAGCCCGACGACGGTCGGCAAGGAGATCGCCAACGTGGTGGTCCGGCTTGCGGCCGCGCGCGAGAGGATCGCCGGCGTGAAGCTGCTGGCCAAGATGAACGGCGCCGTCGGCAACTACAACGCCCACCTGTCCGCCTGGCCGGACTTCGACTGGGAAGCCTTCAGCCGCAAGGTGGTGGAGTCGCCCGAGCCCCTCGGGCTGGGACTCACGTTCCAGCCTTACAGCATCCAGATCGAACCGCACGACTACATGGCGGAACTGTTCGACGCGGTGGCGCGCGCCAACACGATCCTGGTCGACTGGTCGCGCGACGCCTGGGGCTACATCAGCCTCGGCTACTTCAAGCAGAAGCTGCGCGAAGGCGAGATCGGCTCGTCGACCATGCCGCACAAGGTCAATCCGATCGACTTCGAGAACGCCGAAGGCAACCTCGGGCTGGCCAACGCACTCCTGCGCCACCTGTCCGAGAAGCTGCCGGTTTCGCGCTGGCAGCGCGACCTCACGGATTCCACGGTGCTGCGCAACATGGGCGTGGCGCTCGGCTACGCCGCACTGGCCTACCACTCGCTGGGCATCGGCCTTTCCAAGCTGGAGCTGAACGAGGAGGCGCTGCGCGCCGACCTCGACAACGCGTGGGAAGTGCTCGCCGAGCCGATCCAGACGGTGATGCGCCGCTACGGCGTGCAAGGCGCCTACGAGAAGCTCAAGGAAGTGACGCGCGGCAAGACGGTGGCGGCGCAAGACCTGCATCGCCTGATCCGCTCGCTGGAGATCCCGCAGGCGGAGAAGGACCGCTTGCTGGCAATGACGCCGGCTTCCTATATCGGCAAGGCCGCCGAACTCGCCAGGCGCGCCTGATGGCGCTGAAATCGACAGTCTTCAAGGCGCAGCTCGCGGTCGCCGACATCGACCACGGCTACTACGCCGACCACGCGCTCACGCTGGCGCGGCATCCGAGCGAGACCGACGAACGCATGATGGTGCGGCTGGTGGCGCTCGCCCTGCACGCGCACGAACTGCAGACCGTCTGCGGCGGCGACGGCACGCTGGCCTTCGGCAAGGGGCTGAGCGATCCCGACGAACCGGACGCCTGGCTGCGCGACTTCACCGGCGCCACGCGGCTCTGGATCGAAGTCGGCCAGCCGGACGAGGTCGCGATCACCAAGGCCTGCCGGCAATCGGAGAAGGTGGCGCTCTATGCCTTCCACCACGCCGCGCAAGTCTGGTGGAAGGGCATCGAGACCAAGCTCACGCGGCTGTCGAACCTGTCCGTGTTCCGCATCCCGACGGAGGCGTCGCAATCGCTGGCGGCGCTGGCGCAACGCTCGATGCAGCTGCAGGCGACGTTGCAGGAGGGCACGCTGATGCTCGGGGACGGGCAGCGGCACGTCGACATCGAGCCGGTTCGCTGGAAGTAAGCCTCAATACGGCATCAACCGCCCGCAGCTCCAGCACGACTCGAACCC
>DATAGN010000262.1:0-8713 GCA_036263715.1 Ramlibacter sp. | reverse complement strand
GGGACGGGGCCTGGAAGTCCGGTTCCGGCGCCGCAGCGCGGCTACGAGAGCGCGCCAGCGCGGATCGAGCCGCGCGTACGTTTCATGCTCGCGACTTCTGTCTGAACGGAGCGTCGGTCCGCACGCGGACCGACGCGCAGTGAGTTAAGTCGCGTGCGGCGCCGGAGCCGGACTTCCAGGTCGCCCGCGCGCTTCAGCGCGCGGGTCCCCGTCACGGCGGGCGCGCACCGCGCAGCGCCTGCCGCGGCGCGGCCGTCGAGGGAAAAGAGGAAGCCCTGGATCCCCGCCTCCGCGGGGATGACGGCTTATTTGATCAACGCCGTCTTCACCACCGCCTCCGCCTTCGGCATCAGGCGGGGATAGAAGGCCAGCTCCGGCGCGTAGTACGTGGCGGCATAGAGCTCGTTGTTGCGCACGGCGGCCCAGCCGGTGCCGCGCAGGATCAGGTCGTTGCGCTTCTGCGTGATCGCGAACTCGAAGCGCACGCCGGTGGCGCCGGCGAAGGGGGCCGGCTCGATCTTCGTGATCTTCACCTGCGAACCATCGGAGGCATACATGATCTCGAACAGGCTCACCAACTGGTCCGGCGTCATGTTGGCCGTGAAGGTCGGCACCCGCGCCTGCTTCTGGCCCATCGCCGCCGGCGGCAGGCGGGCGATCTCCTTGCCCGCGGGCACGCCCGCCCAGAAGCGCAGCTGGTCCAGCGACTGGCCTTCCTGCGTCCACACCTCGAAAGGCTGGCCCGGGTAATTGAGCTTGTTCCAGGCGTCCGGCAGCTTCACCGCCATCTTGTTGTTCAGGAGCTGGTCGCCTTCGACCTTCACCACCGCGGCGCAGCCGGCCAGGAGCGCGACGAGCACGAGCGACGCAAACAGTTTCTTCATGGTCATTTCACTTCCGTCAGGTAAGTCTTGATCAGGCCGGCATCGCCCGCATCGGGCGCCAGCGCCAGGTACTTCTCGAAGGCCGCGTTCGCCGCGGCGGCTTCTTCGCGCTTGCGGTGCAGCAGGCCGAGCGAGCGGAACAGCTCCGGCGGCGCCTTGAGCATGCCGGCGCCGCGCTGCAGGTCCGCCAGCGCAGCCTGCTGGTCTTCATCCCTGGCGCGCAGGCGCATCGCCTCGCCGCGCCCATAGAGCCATTGCGGATCGTCGGCGCGCTGCTTCAACTTGCGGTTGAACAGCTCCAGGCTTTCCTCGAACTGGCCGCGGCGCAGTTCCTCCTGCAGCCATTCGAAGCGGTGCGGCGCGACCACGCGGTCGAACTCGTCCGCGCCCAGCTTGCCGCCGCCCGTGCCGGCGAACTTCAGCAGCGCATCGCGGCGGTCTCCCGCCGGCGGATGCGAGGCGAACATCGCGCTGCGTTTGCCCACGTCCTCGCCGCCACGGACCTTGAGCTCCGCCAGCAGGTCGTCCCAGATCTGCGCGGCCTGCCGCCCGTCGTAGCCGGCGTTGCGCAGCAAGCGCATGCCGATTTCGTCGGCGCGCAATTCCTGGTCGCGCGAAAAGCCCATCGCGCTGGCCGCGATGCCCAGGCTCGCGACCGCCCCCACCAGGCCGAACATGCCCACCACCATCGCGGCGGCGGCCTTGTTCTTCAGGTCGCGCAGGCGCTCCACCGTGTGGCGCTCCAGGTAGTGCCCGATCTCGTGCCCCAGCACCGCGGCGAGCTGCGCCTCGTTGTCCACGCGCAGCAGCAGTCCGGACCAGATCTGCATCGAACCATTGGGCGCCATCGACGCGTTGAACTGCGCCGTGCGAACCACGTAGACGCGCACGTCGGAGCAATGGTCACCGGCCAGTCGGCAGACCAGGTCGCGCAGGTACTCGGTCAGCGCGGGATCGCGCACCACCAGCGGGCTGCGGCGCAGGCGCGTCTCCTCGCGATCCATCAGCGCCCACAGGCCGCCTTCATCGGTGTCCAGCCCCGGCCGCGTGAAGCGGGCGGGCGACTTCCATTCCGCGGGCGCCTGGGCCAGCGCCGCCGGCACGAGGCCCAGCGCACCCAGTCCCGCGCAGTGGCGACAGGCAGAGCGCAGGAACGCGCGCCGGCCGCCGAGGTCGGCCCTGCTCATTTGTTGAGCGGGAAGGTCTTGAGCAGTTCGCCCACGGTCTCTTCGGCCGCCTTCGCTTCGCGCAGGTCGCCGGAGGAGCGCGCGAGGTTGTTGAACCACACGATGCGGCCGGTCTTCAGGTCGACCAGCGAGGCATAGCCGATCTGCTGCCCGCCCGCGGGAATGACGGCGACGCCGAGGGCGGCACCGAGCACCATCATGCCCACCATCGCTGCCTTGCGTTCGGCGGTGGCATAGCTGTCGCGCACCCAGAAGAACAGCGCGTAGTCCGCGTTGGTCCGATCGCGCAGCGGCTTGACGGCTTCTCCGAAGGTCCAATCGAGGGCGTCGTTCTTGGTCGGCAGCGGCGGCATCTTCATCATGTGGTGGGCGACCACCGCATCGGCCACCGCGCCGTGCAGCGCATTGAGCTGGCCCATGTCGTCCAGGTCGCGCTCCTGCAGCTCCATCGTGTTGCCGCCGATCAGGTCCTTGCGCGCGAACACGGCGTTGCGAAAGTGCTTCTGCGCCGCGTCGGTCCAGTCCGCGCGCGGCTCGATCACGCCGCCGCCGCTGACGGAGAACAGCTCCATGTCGGCCGGGATGATCACGAGCTTGGAACCCGTGTCGCGGGCGCTGAAGCCCGGTGCGAAGTTGCGCGGGGACACCTGCGCCTGCGCCACCGTCCCCAACGTGGAAAAGGCGATCAGCAGTGCCGCTGCCGTGCCCCGAAATGCCTTGCCTGCCATGGGTTCCCTCCTGATGAGCTATCAGGATTCTGGCAGGGCACCCCCGCAATTCCCTCCCGAGGATGGAGGATTTGACGCAGCGACCCTCAGGATTTGGCGGCGGACGGCTTCACCCGTGCGGTTTTCACCACGGCCTCGGCCATGGGCAGGAGCCGCTTGTAGAAGGAAAGTTTGGGCGCCACGAAGGTCGCGGCATACAGTTCCTCGCCGAAAACGGCGTCCGGTCGCACCGCGACCCAGCCCACGCCCTGCATGTCCAGGTCGTCGCGGCGGCGCGAGAGCGTGAACTCGAAGCGCACGCCGCGCTGGCCCGCGAACTCGGCCGGCTCGACCCGCGTGACGGTCACCGTGCCGGCCGTGGCATAGAGCTCCTCGAACAGGCCCACCAGCTTTTCGGGCGTGAGGCCCTGGCGGAAGGTGGGAACCCGCGGCTCCTTCGCGTCGGGCTCGCGCGAGAACATGGCCAGCTTCACCATCAGCGGCTGCCCCGGGCGCACGCCGCCCCAGAAGCGCAGGTGGTCCAGCGGGATGCCCTCCTGCGTCCAGGTCTCGTAGGGCGTCACGATCCACGGGTCGTTGATCTTGTTCCAGGCGTGGGGCACCTGCACCGCGAGGCGGTCGTTGACCACCTGTTCGCCGTCCATGCGCGTGACGGTGCCGCAGGCGGCGAGCACCAGGGCCAGCGCGATCGCGAGAAGCCGCTTCATCATTTCAACTCCGTGAGGTAGCTGCGCACCATGCTCGCGTCCGCTGCGTCTGGCGCCTTGGCCAGGTAGGCCTGGAAGGCCTCGGCGGCCGCGTTCCGATCGCGGCGCTGCTGGTGGATCAGGCCCAGCGAGCGGAAGGTCTCCGGCGGCGCCTTGATGATGGTGCTGGCGCGATCCAGGTCGACCAGCGCCTTGTCGATGTCGCCGCTGTCGTCGCGCACGCGGTAGACCTCGCCGCGCGCGTACAGCACCTCGGCATCCCGGCCGTCCTTCTTCAGCATGCGGTCGAACAGCACCAGGCTTTCCTCGTACTGGCCGCGCTTGACCTCGTCCTGCAGCCAGCCGAAGCGCAGCGGCGCAATCGCCTTGCGGTAGCTTTCCTCGCCGGTGACGCCCCCGGCGTTGCCGGCCATCTGCAGCAGCTCGTCGCGGCGGCCCGCGGTGGTCGGGTGCGTCTCGAAGATGTCGCCGCGCTTGCCCGCGTTCTTGCCGCCCGTGACCTTCAGCTCGTTCAGGAGGTTGTCCCAGACGGCCGCAGCCTCGCGGCCGTCGTAGCCCGCGTGCCGCATCAGGCGCATGCCCATGCGGTCGGCGCGCGATTCGTGATCGCGCGAGAAGGCGAACAGGTTGGCCGCCAGGCCGATCTGGCCGAGGAAGGTGCCGACGCCGCCGATCATGCCCACCATCGTGGACAGCACCGCAGTGTCCTTTTGCGCGCGCAGCTGTTCGACGGTGTGCTTCTCGAGGTAGTGGCCCAGCTCGTGCCCCAGCACGGCGACCAGCTGCGCTTCGTTCTCGACGCGCAGCATGAGGCCGCTCCACACCAGCATCATGCCGTTGGGCGCCATCATCGCGTTGAAGTGCGGCACGCGCACCGCGTGCACGCGGATGTCGCTGCAATGGTCGCCGCCGAGGCGGCACACCAGGTCCTTCAGGTAGTCCTGCAGGCCCTTGTCCTTGATGGCCAGCGGGCTGCGGCGCAGGCGCGTCTCCTCGCGGTCCATGATGCCCCACAGGCCGCCTTCGTCGGTATCGGCGGCGGGGCGGCTGAAGCGCGGCGGCACGCGCACGCCCGAGAGGTCCTGGGCGATGGCGGGCAGCCCGGCGAGCGCGCCGAAGCCGAGGCAGTGGCGGCAGGCCGAGCGCAGGAAGCCGCGGCGGCCGGAGTCGGGGGTGGCAGTCATGGCTTGGCTCACTTCAGGACGGGAAAGTTCTTCAGCAGGGCTTCGACGGTTTCCTCGGCGGGCTTCACGTCGCGCAGGTCGCCGGTCATCCGACTGAGCTGGTTGAACCACACCACGCGGCCGGTGTTGAGGTCCACCAGCGAGGCGTAACCCACTTGCTCGCCCCCAAGCGTGATCGATCCCAGCAGGGCCAGCGCCAGCATCGCCGCCTTGCGTTCGTTGCTGGCGTAGCTGTCGCGGATCCAGGTGAAGAGCGCGTAGTCGGCGCCGGTCTTCTCCTTCAGCGGCCGCACGGCGTCGCCGAGCGACCAGTCCAGGGCGCGGCCCTTGGTGGACAGCTCCATCCAGCCGCCGCGGTGGTGCAGCGCGATGGCGTCGGCCACGGCGCGGTGCAGCGCGGTGATCTCCGCGAAGTCGTCGGCTTCGGCCGGCGTCATCTGGCTGTACTTCGGGCCCAACAGCTTGCGTTGGCTGGCCAGGGCCGTGACGAAGTTCTTCTGCGCCGACTCGGTCCAGTCCGCCCGCGGCTCCGATACGCCGCCCGCGCTGATGGAGAACAGTTCCATGTCCGCGGGCAGCACCACCAGGCGCGAGTCCGCGGCCCGGGTGGTGAAGCCGGGCGCGAGATGCCTGGACGGCTCCTGGGCCTGCACGGAGGCGCCGGCGAGCAGCGTCGCGAGCAGCAGCGCGTGGGCGATGCGCGAAAGGAACGCGGGCATGTGGTACTCCTGCCTCTGGATCGAAGGGCCCGGTAACGCGAGGACTCCCGCAGCCGGAACAGCAAGCCCCGAACTGTATGCAGAGCCACGCGGGGGTCCAGTGCCGGGAGGCCGCTTCGGGTAAATCTCCGCGTGGACCATGAGTATTCACGCGGACGTGCGTTTCACCCCACACGGCAGGAGGCGAACCCGGGATCCCCGGCACTTTGAAGGAAAAGCCCTCCTCCCGCACAATCGAGCCATGGCTGAACGCGTCATCCCGCTCGTCGACCAGCGCCTCACGGCGCTGAGCGCCGCCGTGCCGGCGCGGCCGATCGCGGCGACGGGGCTGCTGGCCGACACGCTCGGGCGGCCGCTGCGCGACCTGCGCATCAGCGTCACGGACCGCTGCAACTTCCGCTGCAGCTACTGCATGCCCAAGGAGGTGTTCGACAAGAACTACCAGTACCTGCCGCATGCGTCGCTGCTGAGCTTCGAGGAAATCACGCGCCTGGCGCGCCAGTTCCTCGCGCACGGCGTGCGCAAGATCCGCCTGACCGGGGGCGAGCCCCTGCTGCGCAAGAACATCGAGGTGCTGGTCGCCCAGCTGGCGGAACTGCGCACCGTCGAAGGCACCGCACCCGAACTGACGCTCACTACCAACGGCTCCCTGCTGGCCCGCAAGGCCCGATCGCTGCAGGCCGCCGGCCTGCAGCGCGTGACGGTGAGCCTCGACGGCCTGGACGACGCGGTGTTTCGCCGCATGAACGACGTCGACTTCCCGGTGGCGCAGGTGCTCGAAGGCATCGCCGCCGCCCGCGAAGCCGGCCTGGGGCCCGTCAAGGTGAACATGGTCGTCAAGCGCGGGACCAACGAGCACGAGATCCTCCCGATGGCGCGGCACTTCCGCAAGAGCGGGATCGTGCTGCGCTTCATCGAGTACATGGACGTCGGTGCCACCAACGGCTGGCGCATGGACGAAGTGATGCCCTCCTCGGAGGTGCGCACCCTGATCGCGTCGGAATTCCCGCTGGTACCGCTGGACGCCACCGTCCCCGGCGAGACGGCGCAACGCTGGGGTTATGCCGACGGCGAGGGCGAAGTCGGCTTCATCAGCAGCGTCACGCAGGCCTTCTGCGGCGACTGCAACCGCGCGCGCCTGTCCACCGAGGGCAAGCTGTACCTGTGCCTGTTCGCGAGCAACGGCTACGACCTGCGCTCGCTGCTGCGCGGCGGCGCCTCGGACGAGGAAATCGCCTCGGCGCTCGGGCACATCTGGCAGGGGCGCGGCGACCGGTATTCCGAGCTGCGGGCCTCGCTGCCCGCGGATGCCTCCACCGGCGGTCGCCGGGTCGAGATGAGCTACATCGGCGGATAATCCGCGGATGATTCCTCGCGACGACATCACCGGCGTCATCCTCGCCGGCGGCCGCGGCTCGCGCATGGGCGGCGCCGACAAGGGGCTGCAGAACTTCCGCGGCATGCCCATGGCGATGTTCACGCTGCTGCGCCTGGCGCCCCAGGTGGGCGAGGTGATGGTCAACGCCAACCGCAACCTGTCGGCCTACGAGTCCATGGGCGTGCCCGTCTGGCCGGACTCGCTGTCCGACTATGCCGGCCCGCTGGCCGGTTTCCTCACCGGCCTGGAGCACTGCGAGACGCCCTTCCTGGTGACGGTGCCGTGCGACACGCCGCTGTTCCCGCCGGACCTGGTGGAGCGGCTCGGCGCCGCGCTCGAACGCGAGGATGCGGAGATCGCCATGGCCGCGGCGCCGGAAGAAGACGGCCAGGTGCGCGCGCAACCGGTCTTCTCGCTGATGCGCCGCGAGCTGATGGAAAGCCTGGTGCGCTTCACGCATGGCGGCGGTCGCAAGATCGATGCATGGACGGCGCAGCGCCGCACCGTGCTGGTTCCCTTCGAGGACGCAGCGGCCTTCTCCAACGCGAACACGGTCGTCGAGCTGCACAAGCTGGAATCGGGGCGATGAGCCGCAGCATCGCGCAGATCGCGGCGCAGTTGCAGGGCTACGACCCGCAGGCCTTGAGCGCCGATCGCGTCGGTGAATTCCTGGCGCACCTGGTCGTGCCGGTGGCGCAGACCGAGCAGGTGGGCATCTTCGACGCGCTGGGGCGGGTGCTCGCGCGCGACCTCGTCTCACCGATCAGCGTGCCGCCGCACGACAACTCCGCGATGGACGGCTACGCCTTCGCGGGATCGCAGCTCGGTGCCGATGCCTTGCAACTGCGAGTGCTCGGCACGGCGCTCGCGGGCAAGGCCTGGCAGGGCGAGGTGGGCCCTGGCGACTGCGTGAAGATCATGACGGGCGCGATCATGCCGGCCGGGCTCGACACGGTCGTTCCGCAGGAGTTCACCAGCACGCTCGCGGACGGACGCGTGGAGGTGCCTGCCGGCATCCTGCAGCCGGGCGACAACCGCCGCTGCAAGGGCGAGGACCTGATGGAGGGACAGCCTGCCCTGCGCGCGGGCGATCGCATCGGCCCGGCTGCCTGCGGGCTGGTCGCCAGCCTCGGTATCGCGCAGGTGGAAGTGATCCGCCGCCTGAAGGTGGCCTACTTCTCCACGGGTGACGAGATCCTGAGCCTGGGCGAGCCGCAGCGCGAAGGTGCCGTCTACGACAGCAACCGCTACACGGTGCACGCGATGCTCACGCGCCTGGGCTGCGAGGTCATCGACCTGGGCGTGGTGCGCGACGAGCCGGAACTGCTCGAGCGCGCCTTTCGCGATGCCGCTGCACGGGCGGACGCGATCATCACCAGCGGCGGCGTGAGCGTCGGCGAGGCGGACTTCACCAAGGCCATGATGAAGAAGCTGGGCGACGTGGCCTTCTGGAAGATCGCGATGCGCCCGGGGCGTCCCATGGCCGTGGGCCGCATCGGCGAGGCGGTGCTGTTCGGGTTGCCGGGCAATCCGGTGGCAGTGATGGTGACCTTCCTCGCCTTCGTGCGCCCTGCCCTGCTGCGGATGATGGGTGCCCAGGCCACCGCGCCGGTCTACCTGAAGGCGCGCAGCGCCGAAGCGATGCGCAAGAAGCCGGGGCGCACGGAGTACCAGCGCGGCACGGTCACGCGAGAGGCGGACGGATCGTTGTCGGTTCGCACGACCGGGAACCAGGGGTCCGGGGTGCTCAGCTCGATGGTGCAGGCCAACGGGCTGATCGTGCTGCATCACGCCCAGGGCAGTGTCGCGCCTGGGGACGAAGTCGACGTGATGATGTTCGAGGGCGTCTTCTGAGTGTTGGGGTGCGCTGGTCGCGCAACCCAACCTACGGGCGGCCTTTGTAGGTTGGGTTGCGCGCAGCGCACC
>DATAGN010000261.1:0-7968 GCA_036263715.1 Ramlibacter sp. | reverse complement strand
GACCGTTCCTGCCCCGCTCGTGGCGCCCAGCCTGCCGCGACGTCTCGCCTCCCTGTTCTACGAGGCCTTCCTGGGGATGGCCATCGCCATGGCCACGGCCTTCGTCTTTTCCGTCCTCACGCAGATGCGGCATGCCCTGCAAGGCCGCGAACTGCTGGCACTGGTGATCGCGCTGGTGCTGGGGATGTACTTCACCTGGTGCTGGAGCAAGGGCCGCACGCTGCCCATGCAGGCCTGGCGCATGCGCATCGTCGACCACCAGGGCGGTCCGGTGACGCTCGGCCGGGCTTGGCTGCGCTTCGCCTACTGCTCGCTGTGGTTCGCGCCACCGATCGCCGTCTTCGCGCAGCAGAAGATCACCGACTGGAAGCCGATCACGCTGGTGTTCCTGCTGTGGGTGCTGTTCTGGGCCGCGCTGAGCCGGCTGCATCCGCAGCGGCAGTTCTGGCACGACGCCTGGGCCGGCACCCGCCTGATCGACGCACCCCGGTAGGCGAGAATCGGCGCATGTCCCGCCGCGAGGAAGCCGTCGTCGAAGAGGCCGTGGATGCGCAGAAGGCCCGCACCGGCTTTTCGCGCATGTGGCACGCCACCGGCTATTCGCTCGCAGGGCTGCGCGCGGGCTGGAGCGAAGCGGCCTTCCGGCTGGAAGCCTGCCTGTCCTTCGTGATGCTGCCGCTGGCCTTCTGGGTCGGCCGCAACTGGGTCGAGGTGGCGCTGCTGGCCGGCTCCGTGCTGCTCGTGCTCGCCATCGAACTCCTGAACACCGGCATCGAGGCGGCCATCGACCGCATCGGTTTCGAGCGCCACCCGCTGTCCAAGCGCGCCAAGGACATGGGCAGCGCCGCGGTGATGCTGTCCCTCCTCATCGCCGGCGGCATCTGGGCCGCGGGCCTCTGGCATTTCTTCCACGCATGACGACTCCTGCCTTTTCCCTGTGTGTCTATTGCGGCTCGCGCACCGGCGCCGACCCGCGCTTCGCGCAAGTCGCGGCCGAAGTGGGCCGCTGGATCGGCCGCCACGGCGGCCAGCTGGTCTACGGCGGCGGCAACAACGGCACCATGGGCGTGGTGGCCGATGCCGCGCTGCAGGCCGGCGCGCGCGTGGTGGGCGTGATCCCGCATTCGATGGTGGAACGTGAATGGGCCAAGCGCGATTGCACCGAGCTGCACGTGGTGGACAACATGCACGAGCGCAAGATGATGATGGCCGAGCGCGCCGACGCCTTCCTCGCCCTGCCCGGGGGGATCGGCACCTTCGAGGAGCTGTTCGAGGTGTGGAGCTGGCGCGTCCTGCAGTTCCACGACAAGCCGGTGGGCCTGCTGGATTCGGACGGGTACTACCGGGGACTGATCCAGTTCCTGGAACACAGCGTGCGCCAGGGCTTCATGCACCAGGGGCAGATGGACTGCCTGACTGTGGGGAGCGACCCCGCGACGCTGCTGCCGCAGCTGGTGCAGGCGGCGGGGTTCACGGCGCAGCTGGTGGATGTGGGCGAGATCTGATGCGCATCTTTGTGCCGAACCCACCGCGCTCCAAAAGGTGAACGCAGAGTGCGCAGCGGTTACGCAGAGTGCGCAGAGGAAAACCAGAAAAAGTCTTCGGACTTCTCTGCGTCCTCTGCGTAACCTCTGCGTCCTCTGCGTTCACCTTCGCGACCTGCCGATCGCTCGGCGGCTGGCTGACGACTAAACCGCCGACTCGTCCATCTCGCCCGTGCGGATGCGCACGACGCGTTCGACGTTGGTCACGAAGATCTTGCCGTCGCCGATCTTGCCGGTGCGCGCGGCCTTGATGATGGCGTCGACGCAGCGGTCCACGTCGTCGTCCTTCACCACCACTTCGACCTTCACCTTGGGCAGGAAGTCCACCACGTATTCGGCGCCGCGATAGAGCTCGGTGTGGCCCTTCTGCCGCCCAAAGCCCTTGACCTCCGTCACCGTCAGGCCCGTCACGCCGCACTCGGCCAGCGCCTCGCGGACCTCCTCGAGCTTGAAGGGCTTCACGATCGCGGTGATCTGTTTCATGGGCGGTCTCTCCGGGGGATGTCGTTATAAGGTGCGTCTAGGCGCGGAACTTGCCGGTAATAGGATAACGCCAATCCTTGCCGAAGCCCCGGTGCGTGATGCGGATGCCCACCGGCGACTGCCGGCGCTTGTACTCGTTGATGCGCACCAGCCGCGCGACCCGTTCCACCACCGCGCGGTCGTAGCCGGCGGCCACGATGTCCTCGACGCCCTGGTCGTTCTCCATGTAGCGCGAAAGGATGCCGTCCAGGATGTCGTAGGGCGGCAGGCTGTCCTGGTCCACCTGGTCCGCGCGCAGTTCGGCGCTGGGCGGGCGCGTGATGATGCGCTCCGGGATCGGATTCGCGCCGGTGCCGTAGGGATCGTTGGCGTTGCGCCAGCGCGCGAGCTTGAACACGATCGTCTTCAACACGTCCTTCAGCACCGCGAAGCCGCCGGCCATGTCGCCATAGAGCGTGCAGTAGCCGGTGGCCATCTCGCTCTTGTTGCCCGTGGTCAGCACGATGCTGCCGAACTTGTTGGAAAGCGCCATCAGCAGCACGCCGCGGATGCGCGCCTGGATGTTCTCCTCGGTCGTGTCCTCGGGCAGTCCCGCGAATTCCTTGGACAACGACTGCAGGAAGGACTCGAACATGGGCTTGATCGAGATCTCGTCGTAGCGCACGTTCAGGCGCTTGGCCATCTCGGCGGCGTCGATCCACGAAATGCTGGCCGTGTACGGCGAGGGCATCATGATCGCGCGCACCTTGTCGGCGCCCAGCGCGTCGACGGCGATCGCCATCACCAGCGCGGAATCGATGCCGCCCGACAGCCCCAGCAGGATGCCGGGGAAGCCGTTCTTGCCGATGTAGTCGCGCACGCCCATCACCAGCGCGTGCCAGATCTCCGCCTCGCCATCGGGCTGCGCGGCCATCGGCCCCGACAGCTTCACGCCGTCGTCGCCGAGTTCCGCGTTCACGTAGAACAGGTTCTCCTCGAAGGCCGGCGCCAGCGCCACCAGCGCGCCGTCGGCGTTGACCGCGAAGGAGGCGCCGTCGAAGATCACTTCGTCCTGGCCGCCCACCAGGTGCGCGTAGACCAGGGGCAGCTCCACATCCTGCGCCCGGTCGGCCATGCGGGCCACGCGCTCGCTGCTCTTGCCGGCATGGAAGGGCGACGCGTTCGGCACCACCAGCAGCTGCGCGCCCGAGGCGCGGGCCAGCTGCGCCGGCTCCGTGAACCACGCGTCCTCGCAGATCAACAGGCCGACGCTGATGCCTTCGACCTGGAACACGCCGGTGCCCTGCCCGCGCGTGAAGTAGCGGTATTCGTCGAAGACCTGGTAGTTGGGCAGCTCGCGCTTGGCATAGGTCTCCAGCACCTTGCCCTCGCACAGCACGCTCGCCGCGTTGTAGCGCTGCTGCACCTGCACCGACTTGCCGCGGATCGCGCTGCCGTGCGGGTGCCCCACCACCACGTGCAGGCCCTTCAGGTCCGCCAGCTCGCGGGCGATGGTTTTCACGGCATCATCACAGGCGTCGATGAACGCCGGCCGCAGCAGCAAGTCCTCGGCGGGATAGCCGCAGATGGAGAGCTCCGGGGTGAGCACCAGGCGTGCCCCCTGCTCGTAGGCCGTGCGCGCGGCGGCGATGATTTTTTGCGCGTTGCCCGCCATGTCACCGACGGTGACGTTCAGCTGGGCCGTACAGATTGTGAGTGCCATTCGTAGTGCCAGACCTCTCGAACGATTATGTCACCCGGGTCCTCGGCGCGCCGTCGGAGATCGGGGCGCGTGAGTGGAACGCCCTGCTGGCGCGCGACGGCGGCTCGCCCTTCATGCGCCACGAATACCTGGCCGCCTTGCACGAGAGCGCCAGTGCCGTCGCCAGGAAGGGATGGACGCCGCAATTCGTGACGCTGTGGCGTGACGGCGAGCTGCATGCGGCCTGCCCGCTGTACCTGAAGAGCCACTCGTACGGCGAGTACGTGTTCGACTGGGCCTGGGCCAACGCCTACGAGCAGCACGGCCTGGACTACTACCCGAAGGCCCTCACGGCGGTGCCGTTCACGCCGGTGCCGGGGCCGCGCCTGCTGGCGCGCGACGCCGCGGCGCGTGCCGCGCTGGTGCGCTCGGTGCTCGCGTGGTGCAGGCAGAAGAAGGTTTCCTCGTACCACCTGCTGTTCGCGGGCGACGAGGACGTGGCCGCCTGCAGCGACGCCGGTCTCATGCTGCGGCACACGGTGCAGTTCCATTGGCTCAACGACGGCTATCCCGATTTCGACGCCTTCCTGGCCAGCCTGCAGCAGGAAAAGCGCAAGAAGATCCGGCAGGAGCGCCGCAAGGTGGCCCAGGCGGGGGTCGCGTTCCGGGCATCACGGGGCGCGCAGATCGCGCAGCCCGACTGGGACTTCTTCTACCGCTGCTACGAGCGCACCTACCTCGAGCACGGCAACGCGCCCTACCTCACGCGCGATTTCTTCGGGCGCATGGCGGCGACGATGCCGGAAAACTGGCTGCTGTTCATCGCGGAACGCGGTGGCCGCCCCATCGCCAGCAGCCTGATCGGCATCGAAGGCGACGCGGCCTATGGCCGCTACTGGGGTGCGCTGGAGCGGGTGGACTGCCTGCACTTCGAGGCCTGCTACTACCAGCCGCTGGCGTGGTGCATCGCGAACGGCGTGCAGCGCTTCGAGGGCGGCGCGCAGGGCGAGCACAAGATGGCGCGGGCGCTGATGCCGGTGAAGACGACCAGCGCGCACTGGCTGGCGCATCCGTCCTTCGCGGATGCGGTGGAGAAGTTCCTGCAGCGGGAGGGGCGGGGGATCGAGAGCTATGTGGAGCACCTGGACGCGCGCAGTCCGTTCCGGCGCGACGTCCGCCATTCACGCGAACCGGAAAACCGTCATCCCCGCGAAGGCGGGGATTCAGGGCTTCCTGAATGAAAAAGCGGCCCGCAGGCCGCCCTTGTTTGGAAGCCCTGGGCCCCCGCCTCCGCGGGGGTGACGGTTAGGCCGCGTGGGCCTTCTTGTAGTTCTCGATGCCGTCCAGCACTTCCTTCTTCGCGCTCTCCGGGCCTTCCCAGCCGAGCACCTTGACCCACTTGCCGGGCTCCAGGTCCTTGTAGTGCTCGAAGAAGTGCGCGATGGTCTTCAGGCGCAGCGGATTCAGGTCCTCCGGCTTTTGCCACTGCGTATAGATCGCCAGCACCTTGTCGATGGGCACGGCCAGCACCTTGGCGTCGTCGCCGGCCTCGTCCTGCATCTTCAGGATGCCGATCGGGCGGCAGGGCACCACCACGCCGGGAATCAGCGGCACGGGCGTGATCACGAGCACGTCGACGGGGTCGCCGTCGCCGCTGATCGTCTTGGGCACGTACCCGTAGTTGGTCGGGTAGTGCATGGACGTGCTCATGAACCGGTCCACGAAGATCGCCCCCGTCTCCTTGTCCACCTCGTACTTGACGGGATCCGCGTTCATCGGGATTTCGATGATCACGTTGAAGGCGTCGGGGACGTTCTTGCCGGGACTGACTTGGTCGAGGGACATGGTTTCGTTCTAAAGCCGGGAGATCGGCGGGTCGGGGGAAACCCTGATTTTAGTCACTCGCGCCACCCTGCCCCCGCGCCGTCGCTTGTCTGTAAAGCCTTTGCTGCTAGAGTCCTCGCGTTGGCCAATCGCCTCTCGGCTCGGGAGTGACGAGGAAGCAACGCAGCGGGGGCACCGCGGCGTTGGCGCCCCTCGCAACGAACACCGAAACGACAGGAGAAACTTTGATGAATGGCAACTCGGCGCTGATCCTGGCGCTCGTTTGCGGCCTGGCGGCCGTGGCTTATGGGTTCTGGGCGCGAAGCTGGATCCTTTCCAAGGACCCCGGCAATGCGCGGATGCAGGAGATCGCGGCGGCCATCCAGGCCGGTGCAGCGGCCTACCTGGCGCGCCAGTACAAGACCATCGCGATCGTCGGCGTGGTCCTGGCCATCCTCATCGCCATCTTCCTCGACGTACGCACGTCGGTCGGCTTCATCATCGGCGCGGTGCTCTCCGGTGCCTGCGGCTTCATCGGCATGAACGTCTCGGTGCGCGCCAACGTGCGCACGGCGCAGGCGGCCACGCAAGGCATCGGCCCGGCGCTGGACGTCGCCTTCCGCGGCGGCGCCATCACCGGCATGCTGGTGGTGGGCCTGGGCCTGCTGGGCGTGGCCGGCTTCTACTGGTTCCTGGTGGGCAACGGCAACCTGACGCCGGACCGCAAGCTCGCCGACCTGCTGAACCCGCTGATCGGCTTCGCCTTCGGCTCCTCGCTCATCTCGATCTTCGCGCGCCTGGGCGGCGGCATCTTCACCAAGGGCGCCGACGTCGGCGCGGACCTGGTGGGCAAGGTCGAAGCGGGCATCCCCGAGGACGATCCGCGCAACCCCGCGGTGATCGCCGACAACGTGGGTGACAACGTCGGCGACTGCGCCGGCATGGCCGCCGACCTGTTCGAGACCTATGCGGTCACGCTGATCGCCACCATGGTGCTGGGCGCGCTGCTGATCGCCGCCGCACCGGTGAACGCGGTGCTGTACCCGCTGGCCCTGGGCGGCGTGTCGATCATTGCCTCGATCATCGGCTGCTTCTTCGTCAAGGCCAAGCCGGGCATGACCAACGTGATGCCGGCGCTGTACAAGGGCCTGGCCGTCGCCGGCATCCTGTCGCTGATCGCCTTCTACTTCGTCACGCGGTGGATCATGCCGGACAACGCGGTCACGTCGACCGGTTCGCAGATGCGCCTGTTCGGCGCCTGCGCCGTGGGCCTGATCCTCACCGGCCTGCTGGTGTGGATCACCGAGTACTACACGGGCACGCAGTACAAGCCGGTGCAGCACATCGCGCAAGCATCCACCACCGGCCACGGCACCAACATCATCGCCGGCCTCGGCGTCTCGATGCGCTCCACGGCCTGGCCCGTGCTGTTCGTGTGCGCCGCGATCATCGCGGCCTACTGGCTGGCCGGCCTCTACGGCATCGCCATCGCCGCGACGGCGATGCTGAGCATGGCAGGCATCGTCGTGGCCCTGGACGCCTATGGCCCGATCACGGACAACGCCGGCGGCATCGCCGAGATGTCGGACCTGCCGGCAAGCGTGCGCGACATCACCGACCCGCTGGACGCCGTGGGCAACACCACGAAGGCAGTGACCAAGGGCTACGCGATCGGCTCTGCCGGCCTGGCGGCGCTGGTGCTGTTCGCCGACTACACGCACAAGCTGGAAAGCTACGGCCGCCAGATCAGCTTCGACCTGTCGGACCCGATGGTGATCGTGGGCCTGTTCATCGGCGGCCTGATCCCCTACCTGTTCGGCGCGATGGCGATGGAGGCCGTGGGCCGCGCCGCCGGCTCCGTGGTGGTGGAAGTGCGCCGCCAGTTCCGCGAGATCAAGGGGATCATGGAAGGCACGGCCAAGCCGGAGTACGGCGTGGCGGTCGACATGCTGACCAAGGCGGCCATCAAGGAAATGATGATCCCGTCGCTGCTGCCGGTGGTGGTGCCCATCATCGTCGGCCTGGCCCTCGGCCCCAAGGCGCTCGGCGGCCTGCTGATGGGAACGATCGTGACGGGCCTGTTCGTCGCGATCTCCATGTGCACGGGCGGCGGCGCCTGGGACAACGCGAAAAAGTACATCGAAGACGGCCATCACGGCGGCAAGGGTTCGGAAGCGCACAAGGCGGCCGTGACCGGCGACACCGTGGGCGACCCCTACAAGGACACGGCCGGCCCGGCGGTGAACCCGCTGATCAAGATCATCAACATCGTGGCGCTGCTGATCGTGCCGCTGGTGGTGAAGTTCCACGGTGGGGATGCGCCGGCGGCGCCTCTACCGCCGCCCCGGCTGCCGTCACGGCGCCGGCACCGGCGGCTTCGAAGTAAGTTGCCCCTGACCGCCAAAAGGCCCGCTTCGGCGGGCCTTTTCGTTTCCG
>DATAGN010000260.1:0-3043 GCA_036263715.1 Ramlibacter sp. | reverse complement strand
CCGCGCGGCGCCCGCGTGTTGACGGCACGGACACCGCGGACCAACAGCGGTCGACCGCGAGCAGCCCGGAGTCCGGCACCCCGCCGGTCGCCGGCCACGGCCAACCAACGTAGCGCGTGGATCCCCGCCTCCGCGGGGATGACAGGATCAGAGCCCCAGCCGCTCCCGCGCCTGCGCGTACTCGCGCTTCAGGCGCGCCACGTAGTCGGCGACATGCGTCACCTCCTTCACCGCGCCGATGCCCTGGCCCGATCCCCAGATGTCTTTCCAGGCCTTCTTGCTGCCCTCGCCACCGCCGAAACTCATCTTGCTGGGGTCGCTCTCGGGCAGGTTGTCCGGATCGAGCCCCGAATTGCGGATGCTGGCCTTCAGGTAGTTGCCGTGGACGCCGGTGAACAGGCTCGAATAGACGATGTCGTCGGACGTGCCCTCCACGATCGCCTGCTTGTACGCATCGGCCGCGCGCGCCTCGTGCGTCGCGATGAAGGCCGAACCGATGTACGCGAAGTCCGCGCCCATGGCCTGCGCGGCCAGCACCGCGGCGCCGTTCGCGATGGCGCCGGACAGCGCGATCGGGCCGTCGAACCACTCGCGGATCTCCTGGACCAGCGCGAACGGGCTCTTCACGCCCGCGTGACCGCCGGCGCCAGCCGCCACCGCGACCAGGCCATCGGCGCCCTTCTCGACCGCCTTGCGCGCGAAGGTGTTGTTGATGATGTCGTGCAGCACCACGCCGCCGTAGGAGTGCACGGCCTCGTTCACGTCCACGCGCGCGCCCAGCGAGGTGATGATGATCGGCACCTTGCGCCTGACCACCGCTTCCATGTCGTGCTCGAGCCGGTCGTTGCTCTTGTGGACGATCTGGTTGATGGCGTAGGGCGCCGCCGGCCGGTCGGGATTGGCGCGGTTGTAGGCGGCGAGGGTCTCCTCGATCTCGTGCAGCCATTCGTCGAGCTGCGAGGCCGGGCGTGCATTGAGCGCGGGCATGGAGCCGACGATGCCCGCCTTGCACTGCTCGATCACCAGCTTCGGGGTGCTGACGATGAACATCGGCGAGGCGATGACGGGGAGTTGCAGGTTCTGCAGGACGGGGGGCAATCGGGACATCGGGTCTCCTGTCGGCGGGGTTCGCCTGCGGGCTTACCCCGCCCTACGAATCCGGGTTGGCGTAGGTCGGGGTGAGCCCGAAGGCGAACCCGGACGTTTGACTCAGAACGCTTCCAGCGGCAACGCCGTGACGCTGTCCGCGCCTTCGACGATGGCGTCGCGCATGCCCGGCGCCTTCGCCAGGATGTGGTCGGCATAGAAGCGCGCAGTGGCGATCTTCGCCTGCAGGAACGCGGCGTCCTGTCCCTGGGGCAACAGGTCCTCGGCGGCCAGCAGCGCACGCGCCATCTGCCAGCCCGCCACGAGGTTGCCCGCGAGCATCAGGTAAGGCACGGAACCGGCGAACACCGCGTTGGGCGAGGCCTTGCCCTGCTGCACGATGAAGCCGACCACGTCGAGGAAGGCCTTGCGCGCGGCCGAGAGGCGCCTGGCGACCGCGCGGGCCGCGACGCTGTCGCGCCGGGCCAGTTCCGCTTCGGTCTTCTCCACCTGCGCCGCGATGGCCTGCGCCGTCTGGCCGCCGTCGCGCGCGGTCTTGCGGCCCACGAGGTCGTTCGCCTGGATCGCGGTGGTGCCTTCGTAGATGGTGAGGATCTTGGCGTCGCGGTAGTACTGCGCCGCGCCGGTTTCCTCGATGAAGCCCATGCCGCCGTGCACCTGCACGCCCAGCGAGGTGACCTCCAGGCTCATCTCCGTGCTGTAGCCCTTGACCAGCGGCACCAGGAATTCGTAGAACGCCTGGTTCTGCTTGCGCACCGAGGCGTCCGGGTGGTGGTGCGATGCGTCGTACGCCGCCGCCGCGACCACGGCCATCGCGCGGCAGCCTTCGGTGTACGCGCGCATGGTCATGAGCATGCGGCGCACGTCGGGGTGGTGGATGATCGGCGCCGGGCCGCTGAGGGAACCATCGACGGGCCGCGACTGCACGCGGTCGCGTGCGTACTGCACCGCCTTCTGGTAGGCGCGTTCGGCGACCGCGATGCCTTGCACGCCGACGGCATAGCGTGCCGCGTTCATCATGATGAACATGTACTCGAGGCCGCGGTTCTCCTCGCCGACGATGTAGCCGACCGCTCCACCATGGTCGCCGTACTGCAGCACCGCGGTGGGTGACGCCTTGATCCCGAGCTTGTGCTCGATGCTGACGCAGTGCACGTCGTTGCGCGCGCCCGGCGACCCGTCCGCGTTCACCAGGAACTTGGGAACGACGAACAGGCTGATGCCCTTGACGCCCTCCGGCGCACCGGGGATGCGGGCCAGCACCAGGTGGACGATGTTGTCCGCCATGTCGTGCTCGCCGAAGGTGATGAAGATCTTGGTGCCGAAGACCTTGTAGGTGCCGTCAGGCTGCGGCTCGGCGCGGCTGCGCACCAGCGCGAGGTCGCTGCCGGCCTGCGGTTCGGTGAGGTTCATCGTGCCGGTCCACTCGCCGGTCACCAGCTTTTCCAGGTACACCGACTTGAGCTGGTCGGAGCCGGCGGTGAGCAGCGCCTCGATGGCGCCGTCCGTGAGCAGCGGGCACAGCGCGAAACTGAGGTTGGCCGAATTGAGCATCTCGCCGCAAGCCGCGCCGATCGCCTTGGGCAGGCCCTGGCCGCCGAAGTCCGTGGGGTGCTGCAGGCCTTGCCAGCCGCCTTCGGCGTACTGCTTGTACGCTTGCCTGAAGCCCGGCGTGGTGGTGACCTCGCCATTCTTCCAGCTCGAAGGATTGCGGTCGCCCTCCACGTTCAGCGGCGCCACCACCTCCTGGTTGAACCGCGCGCATTCCTCCAGCACGGCCTGCGCCGTGTCGAGTCCGGCCTCCTCGAAGCCCGGCATCTTCGCAATCTCCTCGATGCGCGCGAGATGCTCGATGCCGAACAGCATGTCCTTGACGGGGGCCACGTAGCTCATGTCAGAGCGCCTTCACCAGCTCCGGCACCGCCGTGAACAGGTC
>DATAGN010000259.1:0-4145 GCA_036263715.1 Ramlibacter sp. | reverse complement strand
TCCAGCAGCGCGCGTTCCTCGGACGAAATCCCCGCATCCCTGGAACGCTTTGCCAGCGTGCTCGCGACGGACGCCACGCGGCTGCCGATGCCGGCGACCGCCTGCTTGACCTTCTCCTCGTTCAGGTTCGTGATCCAGGTGAACAGCCGGTACACGCTGGAATGGACCTCGGCCATCTCCTGCGCTGCGGCGGATGCGGCGGTGACATCCGCGAGCGAGCTTTCCGCGAGCTCCTGCATCGTGGTGTTCTGCTTGGACACCACCACATAGGTGAGGCCCCCGAACATCGCCAGGAAGAGGATGGCGATGGCCGGGGAGAGAAGGATCTTGTGCCAGATTTTCATGAAGGCGCGGGTGTTGCGGTTGGCGGGCACCGCTGGGCCTCAGCGGCGCGGTGCCCGTGGAATCACAGCTTGTAGACGCCGCCGCACACCAGCAGGTCGCCGGGAGCCTTCTCGCAATAGACAGCCTTCACCTCGATCTTGCGGGTGACGGGATCCACCAGCTTGGCGTCCTGCCACAGGCTGCTGCGGGTCTTGAGCGCGTCCATGCGTTCGCGCACCCATTCCCTGCCGTCGATGTCGCGCATGTCCATCAGGTTCTTGCCGATCATCTTCTGGTTGAAGCCGTGCGCCAGCACGGTCCCGTCCATCTTGAATACGACGAGGTACAGGTCGCGGTCGTGGAAGGGACCCTTCGGGGTGCTCACTTCCGTGATGATCTTGTCGCGGTTCACCTTGATCTGGGTGATGGCTTTCTTGACCATCGCCTCGGCTTCGGGTGCCGTCGCGCGTTCCGCAGCGTTGCTCACCAGGGATGCCGCGCCCAGCAGCATGGCTGCCGCAATTTTCATGTTCCTCATTGCCGTACTCCACTACCGCGCTGGAGGGCGCCAACGGCGATTCCGCTTGGCTTGACCTGCTCCAGAGCGTCAGCTCCTCAAAGCCTGCGGCAAGTCTATGACCCGTTCGGGGGATTGCAACGAAATGAAACGCACCAACGATGGGCGGCCGACGCCATCCGGCGAACGGCTGAGCAAGGCGCTTTATGCCAACGCAGTCGCGCAGTTGTGGACAGGTTCAGTCGCCGGATGGCGGCTGCGCGCCGCCCGCGCGCGTGAGCAACACCACGGCGCGCGCCTCGATGCTCTGCCCCATGCCTACGGGCCCGAGCTTCTCCGCGGTCTTGGCCTTGACATTGACCTGCCCCGCGGCGACACCCAGTGCGTCCGCCACCCGCGCCTGCATGGCCCCGATGTGCGGGGCCAGCTTGGGTGCCTGCGCCACGATCGTGCTGTCGACGTTGAGGATCGTCCAGCCCCTGGCGCTCACCCGCGCCACGGCCTCGCGCAGCAGGGCGACCGAGTCGGCGCCGCGAAAGCGTTCGTCCGTGTCGGGAAAGTGCCGGCCGATATCGCCCAGCCCCGCCGCGCCGAACAGCGCGTCGGTGATCGCGTGCAGCAGGGCGTCGGCATCCGAGTGCCCGAGCAATCCACGCTCGTAGGGAATCGTCACGCCGCCCAGCACCAGCGGCCGGCCAGGCACCAGTGCGTGCGTGTCCCAGCCTTCGCCGATGCGAAGCTCCATCACCGGCGTCCGCGGAGCACCGCTTCGGCCATCGCGAAGTCTTCCGGGTAGGTGACCTTGAAGTTCTGCCCGCCTGCTTCCACCAGCAGCGGCTTGAGACCCATGGCTTCGATGGCGCTCGATTCGTCCGTGACCTGGTCGCCTGCCGCTTCCAGGGCCTGGCGCAGCATGCCCAGGCGGAACATCTGCGGCGTCTGGGCCTGCCACTTGTCACCGCGCCCGATGGTGTCCTTCACGCGACCGCCCTCCTCGATCTTGAGCGTGTCGGCGAGCGGGTGCGCCAGCAGGCCACCGACTTCGTCGCCGCGGCACCGGTCGATGAGCCGGTCCACCAGCTCCGGCGTGATCAGGCACCGCGCGGCGTCGTGCACCAGCACCCAGTCGTCGTCGGTCGCGCCGGCGCGGCGCAGTTCGCGCAGGCCATTGGCCACGCTCTGCGCGCGCGTGGCACCGCCGCAGGGCACGACCAGCGCCGACGTCGTGGGATTGCGCTCGAAGAAACCGTCGCCGGGCGCGACCACCACCAGCGTCCGCGCGATGCGCTTGACGCCGGCAAAGGCCGAGAGCGTGTGCCAGACCATGGGCTGTCCGCCCACCCGCTCGTACTGCTTGGGGCCTGCGGTACCGGCGCGGCTGCCATGGCCTGCGCACGGGATCAGGGCGAAAAACCGGGGTGTGGGGGCGTTGGCGTTCATGTCCGTCGCGTCCATTCTATTCACCGTAGAATCGTTGCACACCCCCTCGTTCACGGCGCGGGGGTGTTTGCATTTTCCGCTTCCCCTCCATGGAACTTCCCAAGCTCATCCCCGGTCGGCGCATGGCCCTGCCGCGCCCGGTCGGCTCGGCCGACGCGCTGCTGCTCGCACAGCTGGCCCAGCGTGAACTGCGCGAAGGCCGGCTCACGGCCATCGTCACCGCCGATGCGAACGATGCGCAGCGGCTGCTCGACGAACTCGCCTTCTTCGCCCCTGAGTTGCGCTGCGCCCTGTTCCCGGATTGGGAGACGCTCCCGTACGACACCTTCTCGCCGCACCAGGACCTGATCAGCGAGCGGCTGGCGACGCTGTGGCGCATCCTGCAGCGCGAGGCCGACGTCGTGCTGGTGCCCGCGAGCACCGCGCTGTACCGCGTCGCGCCACCGGCCTTCCTGGCGGGCTACACCTTCCATTTCCGCCAGGCCCAGAAACTCGACGAGGCGAAGCTGAAGGCGCAGCTCACGCTGGCCGGCTACAACCACGTGACGCAAGTGGTGAGCCCGGGCGAGTACGCGGTGCGCGGCGGCCTGATCGACCTGTTCCCCATGGGCTCGCCCGTGCCCTACCGCGTGGACCTGTTCGACGACGAGGTCGACTCCATCCGCACCTTCGATCCGGACTCGCAGCGCAGCCTGTACCCCGTGCCCGAAGTGCGGCTGCTGCCGGGCCGCGAGTTCCCGATGGACGACGACGCGCGCGCGCGCTTTCGCAGCCGCTGGCGCGAGCTGCTTGAAGGCGACCCGACCAAGAGTCGCATCTACAAGGACATGGGCAACGGCGTCGCCACCGCCGGCATCGAGTACTACCTGCCGCTGTTCTTCGAGGAAACGGCGACGGTCTTCGACTACCTGGGCGAGCAGTCCACGGTGGTCGTGCACGGGGACCTGGAGCCTGCCTTCCAGCGCTTCTGGACGGACACCAGGGACCGCTATCGCCTCGTGCACGGCGACCCCGAACGGCCGGTGCTGCCGCCGGAGGCCCTCTTCCTCAGCTCCGAGCAGTTCTACCTGCGCGCCAACAGCCATGCGCAGCTCGCGCTGAAGGCGGTGCCGCAGGAAGAAGGCTATGCCCAGTTCCGGCGGCTGCCGAACATCGCGGTGCTGCGCGGCGCCGAGGAGCCGCTCAAGAACTTCAAGTACCACGCGCAGCAGACGCAGCACCGCGTGCTGGTGCTGGCCGAAAGCGCCGGCCGTCGTGAAAGCCTGCTGGACTTCCTGCGCGCCTCGCAGCTGGCACTGCCCGCGTTCGACACGCTGGCGGAGTTCCAGGCCTCCGACGAAAAACTCGGTATCGCGACCGCGGCCCTGGCCAGCGGCTTTGCGTGGTCCGAGCAAGGCATCGACTTCGTCACCGAGACGGAGCTCTTCGACAGCGCGCCCACCGCGCGCCGCCGCAAGAAGCAGGAACAGGTCAGCGACGTCGAAGCGCTGATCAAGGACCTGTCGGAGCTGAACGTGGGCGACCCGGTCGTGCACGCGCAGCACGGCATCGGCCGCTACAAGGGCCTGGTGAACCTGGACCTGGGCCAGGGCAGCACCGAGTTCCTGCACCTGGCATACGCGGGCGACGCGACCCTGTACGTGCCGGTGAGCCAGCTGCACCTGATCAGCCGCTACACGGGCGTCGGCGCCGAAGAGGCGCCGCTGCACAAGCTCGGCTCGGGCCAGTGGGAAAAGGCCAAGCGCAAGGCGGCCGAACAGGTGCGCGACACCGCCGCCGAACTGCTGAACCTGTATGCGCGCCGCGCGGCCCGCCAGGGCCATGCCTTCCGCTTCGCGCCGCAGGACTACGAGGCCTTCGCCAA
>DATAGN010000258.1:0-2645 GCA_036263715.1 Ramlibacter sp. | reverse complement strand
TGATGAACAGTTTGCGGGGCTGGTACGGCCGGCGCTGCACGTTTGACAGTGCCCGCCGCCGTGCTTCCTCCTCGACAAGCTGGCATGTCGCGCGGCCGCTGATGAACAGGAAGGCCACGCGGTGGTCCCCGTGCAGCAGTTCCGCCGCGTCCAGGATCGTATTGAATTCGTGGGCACGCCCGAAATCGCCGGAGTAGCCGACAACGAACCGCCAGTTCAGGGCCGACGCGGAGCGCAGCCCGTTCGGATCGGGCGGCGTGGCCCGGATCGCGGTTGCGTATGCCCACTTGTGGATGATCCGCACGCGGCCGGGTGCGACCCCCTGGCTGATGACAGCTTGTTCCATCCGGCGACGAAGCACGACGTTCGTATGGACGGAGCGTAGCCTCGCGTTCCTCGCCTTGCGCACCAAGCTCAGCACCGGGTCCTGCACCAGCTTCATTCCAGCACGCCGGCGACCTCGGGAAACAGTTGGCGACGCGCCAGAGCGCCAGTGCGACGGAGAAGTAGAACGTCAGGTAGTCGGGGCCTGCGGTGATCTTGCGCCCGAACCGGCTGGTCCACACGCGGTAGACACAGGCGCCGGCGATCTCCTCGTGCGCCGGTAGGTTCGCCTGCTGGCCGGAGGTTCTCACGAGCGGGCAGCGTTAGCGCGTTCACGAACACGATCTTCTGCCCCCGGAGCGGCGGCGCTTCGGTCGCGGCTGCAGTTCAGTTCTCACGCTGAGGCGCCCGCGGGTAGACCCGCCCGCTTCACGTGCCAGGCCCAGGCGGTGGCGATGATGTCGTCCAGCCGCGCGTGTTTCGGCGTCCAGCCCAGGACCGCGGAGGCCTTCGATGCGTCGCCGACCAGCGTCGGCGGATCGCCCTCGCGGCGCGGCAGCAGCCGGTAGCCGATCGGCTCGCCCGTGATCCTGCGGCCGGCCTCGATCACCTCCAGCACGGTGAAGCCCTGGCCGTTTGCCAGGTTGTAGGCCTCGGCGCCACGGACGTCGCCCGCCAGCAGCCGGCCCGCCGCCAGCAGGTGCGCGCGCGCGAGGTCCGACACGTGGATGTAGTCGCGCACGCAGGAGCCGTCGCGCGTGGGGTAGTCCGACCCGAACACCGAGAGCCTCGTCCCGGCAGGGTCGCCGCCATTGCGGATGCGCAGCGCCTCCTCCAGCACGAGCGGGATGAGGTGCGTCTCTGGGTCGTGGCGTTCTCCGGCACGGCCCTCTGGATCGGCGCCTGCCGCGTTAAAATAGCGCAGCGAAACGCTTTGCGTGCCGTAGGCCGTGCCGTAGTCCTGCAGTGCCTGCTCGATCATGAGCTTGGTGCGCCCGTAGGGGTTGATCGGGCGCTGCGGCTCTGTCTCCGCAATCGGCACTCGTTCCACCTCGCCGTAGGTGGCGCAGGTGGACGAGAACACGAAGCGCTGCACCCCGCATTCGCGCATCACCTGCAGCAGGTTGAGCGCGCCCGCGACGTTGTTCGAGTAATAGAGCTCCGGCTGCTGGACCGATTCGCCGACGTAGGCGAGCGCGGCGAAGTGCATGACCAAGTCCAGCCGCTCCTGCGCGAAGCACGCGCGCAGGTCGTGGAGCGAGCGCAGGTCCCCGGTCACGAGGCGGTCGGCGGCCACGGCATCGGCGTGGCCGCGCGAGAGGTTGTCGAACACGACGACCCGGTAGCCTGCGTCGCGCAGCGCTAGGACCATGTGGGAGCCGATGTAACCGGCTCCTCCGACGACGAGCACGGTTTTCATCCGGCGAGTTCCCCGCGAAGAAGTGGTGGGCCGGCCGCGGCCGGCGCGGCCCATTCCAGGATGTCGGCGTACAAGCGTTCCAGTTGTTGCATGACCGCCTGTTCCGAATAATGCTGCAGCGCAAGGCGGCGGCCCCGCTGCCCCATCGCCGCGCGCTCTTCGCCCGCCAGGCCGGCCACGCGGAGCAGCCCTTGCTGCAAGTCGGCGGCGCTCACCGCCGTCTCGATGCCGCCGCCGCACTCCGCCAGCGATGGCAGGTTGCACCCGGTGGTGTACACGCAGGGCAGGCCGGCGGCCATCGCCTCCAGCAGCGACATGCTCAGCGCCTCGCTGCGGGAGGGCTGCACGAAGGCGTCAGCGAACCGCAGCAGCGCGGCCTTGTCCTCGCCATGCACCTCGCCGACGAGCCGCACGCTCGAGGCGACCTGCAGTTCGCCGATGCGGCGTTCCAGCTCGGCGCGGTACCCGCGGAAGTCGGCCCCTGCCACCACCAAGTCCCAGTCCGCCAGCTGTCCACCGCGCCGCGCGCCGGCCCACGCCTCGACGAGCAGGTCTAGGCCCTTTTCGTGCCAGAGCCGTCCCAGGTAGACGAGGTATTTCCGGCCGGGGTCGCCGCACCATCGCGACCGCTGCATTCCGCGCGCGGTGGCGAACGCCCCCTCCGCCAGGCCGTTCGGGATGACGGCAAGCGGGCAGGTGATCCCGGCGTCGCGGCAGGCTTGCTGCTCCCGTTCGGAGAGCACGTGCATCGCCGCCGCGCCGGGCAGCACATCGCGCAGCAACAGCGCGCGGTAGGCTCGCTTCTTCGCGGAGCGGTAGCGCCAGTGTTCCATAAACGTGCCGTGCGGGGTGATCACGTACGGCTTGCCCGCCGCAGCGGCCGCGCGCGCGGCCACCCATA
>DATAGN010000257.1:0-5905 GCA_036263715.1 Ramlibacter sp. | reverse complement strand
ACTCAGGAGGGCCAGGGGCAGTTGCTCCTGCGCGGTGGCGCGCGCCACGCGCGGCGGGCGCGGCAGCCCGTACAGGTCGGCGGCCAGGTCGAAGTAGTCGCCCATCTTCAGCGCGCTGTCGTCGCTCGCGTTGTACACGCGCTGCGGCCGCGCGCGCCACAAGGCCGCGATCACCGCACGCGCGAGATCGTCGGCGTGGATGTGGTTCGTGTACACGTCGTCGTCCGCCGCGAGCACGGGCGTGCCCTTCAGCAACCGGGCGCGGGGTGTGCCGCCTTCCCGGTCGGGCGCATAGATGCCGGGGATGCGCAGCATGCTTACCCGGGCTGCGGTCGTGCGCCCGAAGAAGCGAACCTGCCGCTCGGCATCCACGCGCCGTTGCGCGCGCGGTGTCTGGGGCGCCACTGCACGCGCTTCATCGACGCGCGCGCCGCCGCAGTCGCCATAGACGCCGCTCGTGGAGGCGTAGACCAGCGTGCGCGGCGCGGAGCGCAGCCGCAGCACGCGCAGCAGTGCCCGGGTGCGCGGATCCAGCCACCATTGCGCGTGTCCTTCGCCCGGCGGCGGGGCGAGATGGATCACGTGGTCGGCGACACCGGCCAGTCGCGCCAGCGACGAGGCAGCGTCCAGGTTGCCCTCCAAGGGCGTGATCCCTTGCGCGCGCAATGCGGGTACGCGCTGCGCGGTCGAAGTCAGTGCGATCACGCGCACCCGCGGCGGCAGCATGCGAGCGACGCGCAGCCCCACGTCGCCGCAGCCGATGATCAGGACGCGGGTGCGCCTGAAACGGCCGGGCAAGGCGCCGAGGGGGTTTTGGATTGAGGGCAAAATCGCATCAGGACCAGACCGACAAGAGCCCGAGGATACCCAAAGCATGACAGCCGCCACGGCCGCCGCCGGCCCCTTCCAGATCACCGTGCAGCCCAGCGGCCGGCAATTCACCGTGGACCCGGGCGAGGCGATCCTGCCTGCCGCCATCCGCCAGGGCATCGGCATGCCTTATGGCTGCAAGGACGGCGCCTGCGGCTCGTGCAAGTGCAAGAAGCTCGAAGGCAGCGTCGTGCACGGGCAGCACCAGGCCAAGGCCTTGTCCGCGGAAGAAGAAGCGGCGGGCCTCGTGCTCACCTGCTGCGCGGTGCCGCAGACGGACATCGTGCTCGAATCGCGCCAGGTCACCGACGAAAGCGCCTTCCCCGTGCGCAAGATGCCGGCCCGCGTGAGCTCGCTGCAAAAGGTGTCCTCCGACGTGATGGTGATCAAGCTGCAGCTGCCCGCCAACGACACGCTGCGCTACCACGCCGGCCAGTACATCGAATTCATCCTGCGCGATGGCGCCCGCCGCAGCTATTCGATGGCCAACGCGCCGCACAACGGGCCCGGCGTCGAACTGCACATCCGGCACATGCCGGGCGGCAAGTTCACCGACCACGTGTTCACGGCGATGAAGGAAAAGGAAATCCTGCGGGTGGAGGGCCCCTTCGGCAGCTTCTTCCTGCGCGAGGATTCCAACAAGCCCATGGTGCTGCTGGCCTCCGGCACCGGCTTCGCGCCGATCAAGGCGCTGATCGAGCAGATGCAGTTCAAGGGCATCCGGCGGCCGGCCACGCTTTACTGGGGCGGCAGGCGTCCGAGCGATCTCTACATGGACGCGTGGCTGCGCGAGCAGCTCGCGGCCATGCCGCATCTGACCTACGTGCCGGTGGTGTCCAACGCCTTGCCGGAAGACAACTGGACCGGCCGCACCGGCTTCGTCCATCGCGCGGTGATGGAGGACTTCCCCGATCTCTCCGGGCACCAGGTCTACGCCTGCGGCGCGCCCATCGTGGTGGACTCCGCACGCGCCGAATACAGCGCTAAGTGCAAGTTGCCCGCCGAGGAGTTCTTCGCCGACTCCTTCACCTCCGAAGCCGACAAACATGGGCCGTAGGCCCATGTTTTCGTCGCAGGCTAACTTCGGCCAAGGGCCGAAGTTAAGCGAAGCGGCCGTAGACACAACACGGGCACACCGCCTGAAAGCAGCCCCATGAAACGCAGACAGATCCTCCTCTCCGGCGTCGCCTCCGCGGCCGCCGTCTCCGCGCCGCTCGTCTCCACGCCGCTCGCCTTCGCGCAGGCGCGGCCGATCCGCATCATCGTCCCCTATGCCGCGGGCGGTCCCATCGACGTCACCGCGCGCCTGCTCGCCGAGCGCGTCAAGGACAGCCTGGGCACGGTCATCATCGAGAACCGCCCCGGCGGCGGCGGCAACATCGGCGCCGACGCAGTTGCGAAAGCGGCACCCGATGGCCTCACCATCGGCATCTCCGCGGTGGCCACGCACGCGATCAATCCCTGGCTGTTCACGAAGATGCCGTACGACGCAGCCAAGGACTTCACGCCGATCACGCAGATGGTCCGGGTGCCGAACGTCCTGGTGATGAACGCGGACACGGCAGCGCGCCTGAAGATCGACACGCTGCGCGACCTGATCGCGTACGCGAAGGTCAATCCCGCCAAGCTCAATTACGGCAGCGGCGGCAACGGGAGCGCCGGCCACCTGGCGGGCGAGATGTTCAAGCGCGATGCAGGCATCTTCGCCGTGCACATACCCTACAACGGCGGCAACCCGGCGCAGCTGGCGCTGCTCTCCGGACAGGTCGACTTCAACTTCGACAACCTGGCGACCGCCGCACCGAACATCCGCTCGGGCAAGCTCAAGGCGATCGCCGTCACCACGCTCGCCCGCTCGCCCAACCTGCCGGACGTGCCGCCGGTCGCCGACACGCTGAAGGGCTTTTCCATCGACACCTGGTGGGGGCTGGTCGGCCCGGCCAACATGCCGCGCGACGTGGTGCAGAAACTGAACCAGGCCTTCGTGGCGGCGCTGAACTCGCCGGAAGCGAAGACTCGCTTTGCCGGCCTGATGGCGGAGCCGGTTCCCAACTCGCCCGAGGAATTCGGCGCCTTCATGCGCGCCGAGCTCGCCAAATACGAGAAAGTGGTGAAAGCCTCGGGTGCTAAGGTCGATTGATGGCTGAGCCGGGGCTCCTACAGGGCGTGTGAGATTCGTCTGACAGACTGACGGCTGAGCCGAGCCGCACATTGGGCATCCAGCAGCACAGGTAGGAGCCCCGTCATGCAGTCCCCGCGCAAGTTCCTGGCCATCGCCTCTTGCTTCGCGATCGTCGGATCTGCCTTCGCGCAGACGCAGGGCGCCTTGCGCTGGCGGGCGGTGTCGAGCCCGGTGGGCCTGCAGGCGAACACCACCGCCATCGTCCCCTGCGGCAGCTACAGCTTCGGCTGCGGCGACGCGGCGGCCGTTCCGCTGTACGCGAGTCCGAACTCGCCGCGGGCACTGTCGATGCAGGTCGGCGTCGACCGCTCTCCCGGCATGCGCCTGAACGCCGCACCTGGCCTGAACGTCAGCGTGGTCGGCAAGACGGCGCTCGCGTGGGACCTCGGTCTGTACGGGCGCGTCGGCACCACCATCAACCGCACGCAAGGCTCGCTCGCGAACCTCGCCGGACCGGAGGGCGGCCTCACCTACGGCATCGGCCTCAGCTGGGATTTCTCGCGCCGTGCTTCCGCCGCGGTCGGCCTGGACAGCTACGACATGCGCGGCGTGGCCGGCGAAGGGCGCGACGTACGCACCAGCCTCGGCCTGCAGTGGCGCTACTGAGGCGGCTTCACTCGCCGAGGTAGGCGGCGCGCACCTTCGGGTCGTTCAGCATGTCGCGGGCGTTGCCGGTCATGCTGATGAGGCCCGACTCCATCACGTAGCCGCGGTCGGCGATCTCCAGCGCGCGGCTGGCGTTCTGCTCCACCAGCAGGATGGTCACGCCCTGCGTGTGCACCTCGTTGACCACCTCGAAGATCTTGTCGACCATGATCGGCGACAGGCCCATCGACGGTTCGTCCATCAGCAGCACCTTGGGCCGGCTCATGAGAGCGCGTCCCATCGCCAGCATCTGCTGTTCGCCACCGGACATGGTCCCCGCCAGCTGGTCGCGCCGCTCCTTCAGGCGCGGGAAGGTCGTGAACACGCGCTCCATGTCCTCGGCGATGCCTGCCTTGTCGTTGCGGATGTGCGCGCCCATCTGCAGGTTCTCGGTGATCGTCATGCGCGTGAACACGCCGCGGCCTTCCGGCACCATCGCCAGGCCTTCCTTCACCAGGTCCCACGCGCCGCGTCCGCGGATGCTCTTGCCCAGGTAGACGATGTCGCCGTCGTTCAGCGGCAGCAGGCCGGTGATGGCCTTCATCGTGGTCGTCTTGCCGGCGCCGTTGGAGCCGATCAGGCTGACCAGCTCGCCCTCGCGCACTTCGAAGTCGACGCCCTTGACGGCCTGGATGCCGCCGTAGGCGACCTTCAGGCCGCTCACCTTCAGCAGCGTCTCGCTCATTGCTGTCCTCCGCCCGCGGGGGCCTTGTCGCCCGTCGCCTTGTGGCCGTGACCGAGGTAGGCCTCGATCACCTTCTCGTCGCGCTGCACGTCGTACGGCGTGCCCTCGGCGATCGGCTTGCCGTAGTCGAGCACGGTCACGCGGTCGCACAGGCCCATCACCAGCTTCACGTCGTGCTCGATCAGCAGGATCGTGCGGCCGTCCTTGCGGATGCGGTCGATCAGTTCGCGCAACACCACCTTCTCGGTGCTGTTCATGCCGGCAGCGGGTTCGTCGAGCGCGATCAGCTGCGGATCGGTCGCCAGCGCGCGTGCGATCTCCAGCCGGCGCTGGTCGCCGTAGGAGAGCGTGCGCGCCTTGTACTCGGAGAACTTGCCGATGCCTACGTAATCCAGCAGCTCCTGCGCGCGCTGCGCGATGGCTGCTTCCTCCGCCTTGAAGGAGCGGGTGCGAAACATCGCGCCGAGCAGGCCCGAGCCGGTGCGGATGTGGCGCCCGACCATCACGTTCTCCAGCGCCGTCATGTCCGAGAACAGACGGATGTTCTGGAAGGTGCGCGCGATGCCCGCCTTCGCCACCTCGTGCACGGCGGTGGGCTTGTACGCCTTGCCCGCGAGCTCGAAGGTGCCGCTGTCCGGCGTGTACAGGCCGGTGATCACGTTGAAGAAGGTGGTCTTGCCGGCTCCGTTGGGGCCGATCAGGCCGTAGATCTGGCCACGCTCGATGGTGACGCCCACGTCCGACAGGGCCTGCAGCCCGCCAAAGCGCTTGGAGATGCCGGCGACGCGGAGGACGGTGTCTGCCATCGCCTACCTCCCCTCGGGCCGCAAGGCCTTGCCGTGCTCGGGGGTCGGCCACAGGCCGCGCGGGCGCATCAGCATGACGATGATCATGGCCAGTGCGATCAGCAGCTGGCGCAGGATGGACGCGTCCAGCCGCCCACCGGTGAGGGCCTGCAGCTCGAACACGCCCGACACCCAGCGCAGCACCTCCGGCAATGCGGACAGCAGCACCGCGCCGAGGATCACGCCCGGCAGGTGGCCGATGCCGCCGAGCACGACCATCGCGACGATCATCACCGACTCCATCAGGCTGAACGACTCCGGCGAGACGAAGCCCTGGAAGGCGGCGAACATCGTGCCCGACACGCCACCGAAGGTGGCGCCCATGCCGAACGCGAGCAGCTTCATGTTGCGCGTGTTGATGCCCATGGCCTTGGCGGCGATCTCGTCCTCGCGGATGGCCATCCAGGCGCGGCCGATGCGCGACAGCTCCAGCCGGTGGCACAGCACCACGCTGATCACCACCAGCACCAGGAACAGGTAGTAGTACTGCGTGACCGCGTTGATGGTGTAGCTGCCGATGTCCAGGGGCTTGCCGAGGTTGATGCCGGGCAGGCCCAGTGCGTCGAACTTGAACAGCGTGATCGATTCGATCTGGCTCAGTCCCTTGGGCCCGTTGGTGATGTTCACCGGATGGTCGAGGTTGTTCAGGAACACGCGGATGATCTCGCCGAAGCCGAG
>DATAGN010000256.1:0-2138 GCA_036263715.1 Ramlibacter sp. | reverse complement strand
CCGCCAGCGGGAGAGGGAGTTACGGAGCCTCCGCATCGATCGCTGCTTGCGCGGCGCGATACAACTGCTCCCGCCCGGCGTGCGCGGCACGATCGCTCGCGCCACCGCCCCAGTTCGAGTTCACCACGACCACCAGCTTGCGCTTCGGGTCGATGAAGATGCCCTGGCCGAAGATGCCGCGCGCTGCGAAGCTGCCATCGCCATAGGTCCACCACTGGTAGCCGTAATCGACTTCCTTGCCGCCCGTCTTCACGCGCGTGGTCGTCGCTTCCTGCAGCCAGCCCTCCGGCACGATCGGCGTGCCGTTGACCCTGGCGCCATTCAGCATGAACAGGCCCACCCGCGCGTAATCGCGCGCGGCCGCCTGGATGCAGCAGCCGCTGATCTCCTGTCCCGTCTTGTTCAGGATCCAGGTCGCCTGCTGCTCCATGCCCGCGGGCACCCAGATCTTTTCGGACAGGTACGTCGACAGCGGCTTCTTGGTCGCCTGGTTCAGGAGGATGCCGACCAGGTTGGTCTCGCCGGTGCTGTAGTTCCAGCGCGTGCCGGGCGGCGCCGCGCGCGGCAGCTGGCGCAGGTAGCTTACGAGCGCATCGACGCCGGGCTCCGGCTTGTGCTTGTTGAAGCGGGCCACGTCGGAATTCGGGTCGCCGTAGTTCTCGTTCCAGCGCACGCCCGAGGTCATGGTGAGCAGCTGGCGCAGCGTCACCTCGTCGTACGCCGAGCCTTTCATCTGCGGGATGTACTCGGAGACCTTGTCGTCCATGCTGCGGATGTGGCCGTCGCGGATGGCGGCGCCCACCAGCGTGGAAGTGAGCGACTTGGCCACCGAGAAGCTGGTCCACCGGCCGTCGCCATCGAAGCCGAGGCCATAGCGTTCCACGCGCAGCTTGCCGTCGTGCACCACCAGCACCGCGGCGCTGCGCTGCGCCGCCATGAAGGCATCCAGGTCCAGCGGCAGCTTCAGCGGCGCGCCCGCCCGCAAGGGCAGGGGCTGGTTGCCCGCCGGAATCACGCGCGCCTTGGCCAGGAAGGGCAGGCGATCGAGCGCGCGGAAGGCGGCATCGCGCTGGCGCTCGCTCCAGAACAGCAAGTCACTGTTCGTCGGCAGCGCAAGCAGCAGCCCGCGCGTTTCCTTGTCCAGGCTGGCCACGCCGGCGGCGCCCCCGACCGTGAGCACGGCGAGGGTGACCAGCGCGATCTTCTTGAATTTCATGGCGGGAGCATAGCGGCGGGCGGATCAGTAACTCAGTACCCGGTCGTGCTCGAGCGCCAACCGCACCAGCAGCTGCGGCGTGCCGAACTCGTACGCCTTGCCGGCGAGCTCGTTGTCGGTGAGGCCGCGCGCCTTGGACGACGCGCCCGAGAGCACCAACTTCGCGCCGCCCGCGGCGAGCTTGTCGTGGTGCTCGCGCAGCGACCCGGTGCCGAGCCCCTGCAGGCCGTCGAGCACCGCGTCGCGCAGCAGCTGTACCGCGTCACCCGCCAGGAAAAGGGTGACGCCATGCCCTTCCTCGAGGGCAGCGCGCGCCACGAAGAAGCCGAGCGCGGCGCGCGTGGGCTGCTCGGGGCCGCAGGTGATGTGCACGAGGATCTTCGCCATTGGGGGTCTCCTTAAGCGGGGCCCAGAGTACAAAGCCTGCTTGCGCCACGGCAAGAGCCGCTAGGGAAAACGCGGGGCCGGTGCCCGGGCGCCCTCCCTAAACTGGCGCCGCCCCAAGCTCCAGGACGGCCGCCGCCCCATGCGCAAAGTCATCATCACCTGCGCCGTCACCGGCGCGATCCACACTCCCTCGATGTCGCCGTACCTGCCGGTCACGCCGGAGGAGATCATCGAGGCCGCCGTCGGCGCCGCCGAAGCCGGCGCGGCCATCATCCACCTGCACGCGCGCGATCCCGTCACCGGCAAGCCGGACCAGAGCCCCGAAGCCTTCGCCAAATTCCTGCCGCAGATCAAGGCGCGCACCGATGCGGTGCTCAACCTCACCAGCGGCGGTTCGCCCTTCATGACGATCGAGGAGCGCATCCAGCCGTCGATGCGCTTCGCGCCCGAAGTCGCTTCGCTGAACATGGGCTCGATCAACTTCGCCCTGTTCCCGATGCTCGATCGCTTCAAGGAGTTCCGGCACGACTGGGAG
>DATAGN010000255.1:0-2333 GCA_036263715.1 Ramlibacter sp. | reverse complement strand
CAACGGCCACCTCTTCACGCGCTTCGGCGACCTGAAGATCCGCAACGCCAGGCACCGCAAGGACGAGCGCCCCCTGGACGAGACCTGCACCTGCTACACCTGCCGCGGCTCGACCAACCCGGATGGCTCCGTCACGGGCGGCTTCTCGCGTGCCTACCTGCACCACCTGGACCGCTGCGGCGAGATGCTCGGCCCGATGCTGGCCACCATCCATAACCTGCACTACTACCTGAACCTGATGCGCGAGGTCCGGGACGCGCTGGACGCCGGCGGCTTCGCCGCCTACGCGACCAGGTTCAGGCAGGATCGGGCACGAGGCGTGTGAACACGCCTTTCGCCGAACTGCCGCAGCTGTGGCAGAACTTGGCGAAGCTGCTCTTGCGCGTGGTGCACGCCGGGCAACGGTCGAACAGGCCGATGCCGCAGTGCGGGCAGAAGTCGATTTTCTCGTTGCGCAAGTCCACCGGCCGCTCGCAACCCGGGCAGACGCCCTTGGCGATCCGGGCGAGGGCCGTGTCGTAGCTCAGGTCTTCACGCCGCTGCGCATCGGGCAACTGCTCCGCCGCCTTCTGCCGCTCCAGGTAACGGTTGAGGGCGACGATCGCCTGGCGGCCGACCAGCACCGTCACCACGATGCCCACCACGTACCGCACATAGCCGCCGTAGCTGGGAAGGTACGGCACCAGCTCGACGAAGAAGGCGAACAGGGCGAAGAACGCGAAGCCCCACACGAACGGCCACCACGTGCCGTGGCGCTTCGTGCGCAGCAGCCAGCCGGCGATCACCAGCAGCGGCAGCGTGAGGGCCAGCCGGTACAGGAACACGCGCAGTTCGACCTTGCGTGCTTCCGCCTGCAAGCGCGCCTGCGCCCCCTGCTCCATCTCCTGCAGCTGCGAGCGCGAGCGCGCTTCGGCCTGACGTGCATCCAGCAGCACCTGCTCCTGCTGCTGCACGCGCGCCTGCGCGGTCCGTTCGGCCTGCTTCAGCTTGTCCAGCGCCTGGGTGCGCGAGATCACCTCCGGATCCTGGTCGGCCAGCTGCGTCGCGCGTCGGGTGGCGAGCCAGTTCTGGAAGGTCTCGCGCATGGTGGCGGTGTCGGCCTGGGCCACGCGTGCCTTCAGCCGCTCCTGCTCCAGCGCGTCCTGCGCCTCGCGCGCGCTGCGCTCGGCCTGCTGGATCCCGGTGCGCAGGCGATCGGCCGCGGCGCGATCGAGGAAGTTGTCGATCTCCAGCGGCTTTTCCACCTTCGGCAGGTCGTTGACGACGGTGCCGCCCAGGCCGATCAGGAAACCGGCGAAGACGAACGCCACCAGCCACAGGCCGCGGCGGAACCACTTCTCGGACAGGCGCAGGGCCTTGCTCATGTTGTTTCTCCTCTGCCGGCGATCATTGCAGGCGCACCGGGGCGGTGCCAAGCCCGCTGCGCTCCATCCAGGCGAAAACCGAGTCGACCGTCACGGTTTCGATACGGTCGGCGTAGCGTTTGTCCACCGGGTGGTCGTCGAAAGCCACGTTCGCGGCGCTCAGGCGGCCGCCCAGCCGGGTCAGGGGACCCAGGCGCAGCACGGACGGCTGGTAGCCGTTGCGCTGCAGCCAGTCCTGCGCCCGCTCGCGCGAATCCACGGACGGATCGAGCGCTGCCGCCAAGGTCTCGACGGCCCACTGGTTGGACTGCTGGTACTTGCGCCCCCAGCCGTAGCTCACGATGCTGTACGGGCGGTGGTGCAGGCGCACCGCACGCGCATCGTCGGCCAGCAGCGCGACGAGCCGGTCCTGCACGTCGCGGCGCGGCACGGCCCAGGCGGCTTCGTAGCGCCAGAGGTCGTCGAGGAAGAACTCCCCCAGCCCCTGCCGGTAGATGGCCGCCTCGGCTGTGCCGCAGGCATTGAGCTTGTGCAGCACGTGCCAGGCGGCGCGGCCCTGTGCGTCGCGCGTGCGCCAGGCCAGCCCCAGGTGCGAATAGCGCAGCCCGTATTTGGTGAGGTCCTGGCCGGCGCGCGCCAGCACGACCGCCTGCGTGCCGTCGCGCGCATGCGCGGCCTCGAGGGCTTCGTGCGTGCGCTGTGCCAATCGCAGGCCGCGCTCGATGGCGGCTGCCTTGGGCGGCACCGCTTCGCAGGAGCGGCCCGCATGGGCGGGGACGGCGGCGAGGATGACGGCGGCGACCATGGCGGCGAGGAGGGCGGAGATGCGTCGCATCTCAGTACGCCACCCGCTCGTTGTGCAGCAAGGCGCGGCCGAGCGCGTTGGGCACGAACGCGATCAGCTCGCCGGCTGCCGACAGCAGCACGCCGGCACCGATCACGCTGACGGTGACGCTGGTGCCCACCGCG
>DATAGN010000254.1:0-7312 GCA_036263715.1 Ramlibacter sp. | reverse complement strand
CTTCTGCGCTCACCCATGGAACCGGTGCGGGCGAAGTGCTCGCAGGCACCGACCCCCACCCGCGCATCAACGACGTGCTCGTCGCCTTCGACGGCGACGACCAGCTGTATGGCTACGCCGGCCGTGACTACCTGTACGCGGGCAACGGCAACGACACCCTCGTCGGCGGCGCCGACGGCGACGTGCTGCTCGGCGAAGCAGGCGACGACGCGCTTTACGGCGGCGACGCGATGGACTACCTGTTCGGCGGCGCGGGAGCCAACCTGCTGTCCGGCGATGCCGGTACCGACGTCCTGATCTCCGAAGGCAGCGGCGACACGATGCAGGGCGGCGCCGGCAACGACTGGCTCTACGCCTATTCGTCCGGCCTGACCCACGCGTACGGCGACGCCGGCAACGACATCTTCGTGATGCAGGCCGGCCGCGGCCGGGCGCATGGCGGTGAAGGGCAGGACTACTTCTACATGGGCGCCGGTGCGGACCTGATGGAGGGCGGCGCCGGCGTCGACGTCCTGATCGGCGCGGGCGGCGGCGACTGGTTCGACGGCGGCGCGGACGTGGACTACCTGTTCCTCGGCGCCGGCAACGACACCGTGGTGATGCGCGCCGGCAGCGGCGTCGACGTCGTCAACGGCTTCTCGGTGGCCGAGGACACGCTGCACCTGGCGGGCACCGCCCTGCGCACGCTGGAGCAGGTGCGGGCCGCCACGACCGACTACGCGGGCTTCTGCGTGGTGACGCTGGACGGCAGCAGCGCGATCTGGCTGGTCGGGCTGGGCGCGAGGCGACCTGCGCGCGGACAACCTCGCGTTCGCCTGAGGGCGCCGCTTCAGGCTTCCTCGCGCTGGCGCAACCACTTTTCCAGCTGGACGCCGTCGACGTCCCGGGCGTAACGGCCCGGCCTGATCCGCACCTCGTGGTAGCCCAGCTCGTTGTAGAAGCTGCGCCCGGCGACGTTCTCGCGCCGGCTCTCCAGGCGGATGCGGCGCGCGCCCGCCGCGCGCGCGCTGTCTTCCAGCCAGAGCAGCAGCGTGCGGCCGATGCCTTGCCGCTGGTGCGCCGCGTCGACGGCGAACAGCACCAGGTGCGCATCGTCGTCGCGGTATTCCATGATGCCGAAGCCCACCAGCCTGGCGCCGTGCCGCACCACCGCCACGTTGATGTCGGCATCCCGTATCGATTTCAGCACCCGCTCGGGCGTCCAGCCC
Organism: Ramlibacter sp.; assembly: GCA_036263715.1. Classification (GTDB taxonomy): domain Bacteria; phylum Pseudomonadota; class Gammaproteobacteria; order Burkholderiales; family Burkholderiaceae_C; genus Ramlibacter. The sequence continues at coordinate 6,104 of DATAGN010000254.1, read as the reverse complement.
CAGGGCAGGCCGTATTCGATCAGCGCGCGCGACAGCTGCGCGATGGCTTGCGCGTCCGCTGCGGCGGCGAGCTCGATCGGCGGATCCGAGGTCACGGCGAAGCGGGCAGGATGGTGCCAGCACAGCCGCCGAAGCCGATGCGGCGTGCGCCCGCGCGCTCGCAGTAAGCATGCAGGATGAGGGTGTCGCCGTCGTCCAGGAAGGTCCTGCGTTCGCCGCCGGGCAGTTCCACCGGCTGCTTGCCGCCTTCGGTGAGTTCCAGCAGCGAGCCGGCCTGGTCCTGCCGCAGCCCGGACAGCGTGCCCGAGCCGAGCAGGTCCCCCGGCTGCAGGTTGCAGCCGTTGGAGGCGTGGTGCGTCACCAGTTGCGCCGGCGTCCAGTACGCGGCTTCCGCCGACGATGCCGAGGACAGGCGCACCGGTGCGTGCCCGGCTTCGCGCATGCGGGCAGTCTGCAGCCAGGCTTCGACCACGATGTCCAGCGATCCCTGCTCGCGGTTGCGCGGCGAGTCGAGGTAGGGCAGGGGCTGCGGATCCTGCGCGTCGCGCACGAGCGGCGCGCGAAACGGCGCCAGTGCTTCCAGCGTGACCACCCAGGGCGACACGGTGCTCGCGAAGTTCTTGGCAAGGAAAGGTCCGAGCGGCTGGTACTCCCAGTTCTGGATGTCGCGGGCCGACCAGTCGTTCAGCAGCGTCACGCCGAACAGGTGCTCTTCGGCCTGCTCGATGGCGATCGGCCGGCCCAGCTCGTTGCCGCTGCCGATGAAGAAGCCGAGTTCGAGTTCGTAGTCCAGGCGCTTGCTGGGGCCGAAGCTGGGCGCCTGCGCATCCGGCGCCTTGGTCTGCCCGTTCGGCCGCCGCACCGGCGCACCGCTGCTCACGAGCGACGAGGTGCGGCCGTGGTAGCCGATCGGCACCCACTTGTAGTTGGGCAGCAGCGGGTTGTCGGGGCGGAACAGGCGGCCCACGCGCGTGGCGTGGTGGATGCCCGTGTAGAAGTCCGTGTAGTCGCCCACGTGGCAGGGCAGCGTCATCTCGGCCTGTGACTGCGGCACGAGGCACGCCGCCAGCTCGCGCTCGTGCGGACTGCCGGCGCGCAGCGCTTGCGACAGCACTTCGCGCACGCGCACGCGCGCCTGCGCCCCCAGGGCCATGAACGCATTGAGGTCGCCGGCGCCAAGGGGCTGCAGCAGCGGCTGCACGTCGTGGGGCCAGGCTGCCGCATCGCGCGCCTGCCGCAGGTCCAGCACCTGCGTGCCGATGGCCACGCCGATGCGCCAGGCTTCGTCGCTGCCGGCGCGGCGAAAGCGTCCGAAGGGCAGGTTCTGGATCGGGAAGTCGGTCGCCGCGTCGTCGGCGCCGGGGACCCAGCTGCGCAGGCCGGGATCGTGGGTGGCATCGGTGCTCATGGCGGCCCTCAGTCGGCGATCTGGATGCCGCGGCGGGCGATCACGCTGCGCCAGCGGGCGATGTCGTTCTGGACCATCTCGCGCATCGCTTCGGAGGTGCTGTACGACGGCGCGCTGCCCGCGGTGGCCAGCGACTGCTGCACGTCGGGACGTTGCAGCATCTTGCGCACTTCGGCGTTGAGGCGGCGCACGATGGGCTCGGGCGTTCCGGCCGGAGCGGCGAGGCCGAGCCACGAGCGCACTTCGAAACCGGGCAGGGTGGTGCCGACCGGCGCCACGCCGGGCAGCGACGGCCACGGGGCCGCACTGGTGACGCCCAGCGCGCGCAGCCGGCCCGACTGCACGTGGGGCAGGGCGACCGTGGGTGTGTCCACCAGCACGTCGACTTCGCCGGCGATCACCGACTGCACCGGCGCGCCGCCCCCGCGGTAAGGCACGTGCAGCAGCTGCGCCCCCGCCGTGCCGCCCAGCAATTCGCCCACCAGGTGCTGCGTGGAACCCACGCCGACGGAACTGAAGCTCACCTTGGCGCTGCTGCCGCGGGCCATCTGCACCAGTTCCGCCAGGGTCTTCGCGGGATGTTCCGCGCGCACCGCCACCACGAAGGGGAAGGAGGTGACCGTGGAGATGAAGGCGAAGTCCTTGACCGGGTCATAGGGCAGGGTGCGGCGCATCGCGGCGGACACGGTATGGGCGCCCGTCAGCAGCACCAGCGTGTAGCCGTCCGCCGGCGCCTTGGCGACCGCGCCCGTGGCCAGCATGCCACCGGCGCCGCTCTTGATCTCGACCACCACGGGCTGCCCGAGCTGCTCGCCGAGCTTCAGCGCCACCAGCCGCGCGATCACGTCGGCATTGCCGCCGGCGCCGAAGCCGTGCACCAGCTGGATGGGCCGCGCGGGCCAGGCCTGCGCCCAGGTCCAGGGGATGGCGGCGAGCGCCAGGCCAGCGAGCGCCGTGCGGCGATGGATGCGTTGCATGCGTTCTCTCCTCACAGGGTGGCTCCGCCATCGATCACGATGCGCGTGCCGGTGGCGGTTTTCAGGTGGGTGGCGCAGGACACGACCGCCAGCGCCACGTCGCGCGGGGTCACGATGCGCGCGAGCGGCGTCTGGGCGGCCTTCTTCTCCAGTTCCGTCCGCGTGCGGCCGGCGACGAAGTCCGTGTCCACCGACGCGGGCGACACCGAGAGGAAGCGCACCGGGCCGAAGGCGCGGGCCAGCGAGAGCGTCATCGTGTCGAGGGCCGCCTTGGCGGCGCAGTACGCGATGTTGCTGCCCGAGCCGGTGAAGGCGGACACCGAGGAGACGTTCACGACCACGGCATCGCCGGATGCCTGCAGCAGCGGCATGAGCGCGCGGGTGAGCGAGTACGCGCCGCCCACGTTGGCCGCCAGCAGGGTGTTGAACAACTCCGGTGTGAGCGTGGCGAGGTCGCCATGCGCGATGCGCTGCGTGTAGCCGGCGGAGTTGACCAGGATGTCGAGCGCCGGCGCGACTTGCGCCAGCTGCCGCGCCACCTCGCCGTGCGAAGCGCTGTCTTCCAGCGCGATGCGCATCGCCGTGTGGCCCTCGCCGGGCAACTCGCGCACGAGCGCCTGTGCCCGGTCCTCGCCGCGGTGGTAGCCCACGGCCACGCGCGCGCCTTCGGCCGCGAGCAGCCGGGCGCATTCCGCGCCGATGCCGCTGCTGCCGCCGGTGACGAGCGCGCGCCTGCCTGCAAGAAAGGGTGTGTTCATGGTGCGGTTAGCATGATGCTCGTTCCGGAGCCTGCATGACAGCCACCTTACCGCGCCAGTTGCTGATTTCCCTTGCCTTGGCGCTGCCGGCAGCCCACTGCGTCGCAGCTGGCGGCCACCACGCCGTCGACGACGCGGCCATCCTCGACAAGGGCGACTGCGAAGTGGAGACGTGGTTCTCGCGGGCGGCTGGCGCCCAGCGCCTGTTGCATGCCGGCCTGAATTGCGGCGTCGGCCTGGTGGAACTCGGGGCGGCGGCCGAATACGCCCGCGCCGACGGTGCTTCGCAGACGGGCTGGCTGCTGCAGGCGAAGACGGCGCGTGCGCTGACCGAGACCCTGAGCGTCGGCGCGTCGCTCACCGCCGGATGGCTGGCGCGCAGCGACCCGCGCTTCACGGGCAGCACGCTGCTGGCCTTGGCGAGCTGGCAGGCCACCGATGCGATCGCACTGCACCTGAACATCGGCCGCGACTTCGTGCACCGCGCCGACGACACCGGCCGCGGCGGTGTCGCCATCGAGTGGAGCCCCGCCAAGGGCTGGTCGCTGCTGGCGGAGCGCTATCGCGAGCAGCAGACGCACCTGGTGCGCGCCGGCGCGCGCTGGTCCTTCAGCGAGCGGCTGCAGCTGGACTTCAGCCGCTCCCACCGCATCAGCGGGCCCAACCCCGGCACCTGGACGCTCGGCGCGACCCTCGCCTTCGAGTGAGGCTCAGTCGGCCTTGATGTTGGCGGCCCGGGCGACGGCAGTCCACTTGGCCGTGTCGCGCGCGATGACGTCGCGGAATTCCTCCGGCGTGCTGGAGACGGCGTCGATGCCCAGGTTGGCCAGCTTCTCGCGCGTGCCGGGATCCTTGACGACGGCGGCCACTGCCTCGTTCAGGCGCCTGAGGATGGCCGGCGGCGTGCCCGCCGGCGCCAGCAGCCCCACCCACAGGTTCATCTCCAGCTCGGAAAAGCCCAGCTCGCGCAGGGTCGGCACGCCGGGCCAGCCAGGATGCCGCTCGCCCGAGGTCACCGCCAGCGGACGGACGCGACCGGCCTTGTGCGGGCCGATGACGACGGCGGGATCGGCGATCGTCATCGTCACTTCGCCCGTGGACGTGGCGTGGATCGACTCGTTGGTGCCCTTGTAGGCGATGTACTGGAAGGCCGTGCCGGTCTTCTGCTTGAACAGTTCGGTGGCCAGCTGGAAGGGCGTGGCGCTGGCGCCGTAGTTCGCCTTGCTCGGGTTCGCCCTGGCGTAGTCCACCAGCTGCTGCACGTTCTGCGCGGGGTGGTTCTGGCCGACCGCCAGCACCAGCGGGAAGGTGCCCACCATCGAGATCGGCGCGAAGTCCTTCAGCGGCGTGTACGGCAGCTTGCTGTGCAGGGCCGGGTTCATCGCGACCGGGCCGGTCGGCCCGAGCATCAGCGTGTAGCCATCGGGGTTGGACTTGGCCACGTGCTGCGCGGCGATGATGGCCTGCGCGCCCGCGCGGTTCTCCACGATGACGGGCTGCCCGAGGACGTCGCCGAGTTTCTGGGCGACGGCGCGGGCGATCAGGTCGGTGCCGCCGCCGGGGGCGTAGCCGACCACCAGGCTGACGGGGCGGGTGGGATACGCGGCCTGCCCGTGCGCGGCAAGGGCGGCACAGGCCAGCACGGCGGTGGACAGGGAACGCAGGAACGCGTGGCGCATGGCGGAAGTCTCCTTGGATCTGCGTCCATTCTGGAGGCGCTGGCGCCGCTTGCGGCTTCGCAAAAACCCGTTAGGGCGGCCTCATTCCACCCGTTCGGCCACCGGCTGCAGGTGTTCGCAACGCTGGGCGACCTCTTCCGGCGACAGCGCAGGCGATTCGCGCGCGACGACGGATTTGCAGAACCCGTATTTGTGGTGTTCGCGGCCGGTCGGCCAGTCGATGTCGAAGAGCCAGACGAAGGCTCCGGCGGCACCGAGCGTGATCAGAAGGCCCAGGATGACTGTTCTCATTTTCGTGAAACCTCGCAGCAGCCGATGCTGCCGGCTTCCGGGCCCCGGCGGTGTCGGTCAGCTCCGATGTGGACGCAGGATGTTGGCGTCGTCCGGCATCGGACCTTCGAAGAATCCCGCCATCCGGTCGATGCGCACGGGCGCGGGCTCGCCCGGCGCCTGCACCTGCAGGCCCAGCGATCCCTGGGTCACCACCACCCGCACCGCCCCGGCGCCCACGTTCTGGCGGTACTCGTAGACGCCCGGCTGCCAGACCTCCGCGGCCGAATACATGCGCTTGGCGCCCAGCAGCTGGCTGATCTGCTGGCGCACCGTGGTGCGTTCCTGCTGGATCGCGTTCACCTGGTTCAGCAGGGCGTCCACCTTGGCCCGCTCGGCGCCGCTGCGCGACAGCAGCAAGGCCTGCTGCAGCACGGCCGCCTCCTGTTCCACGAGGAGGGTCACCCGGGCGCGCAGCTTTGCGATGTCGGTGTCGGCGTCCATGCAATCCACATTTGGCTCCTGCGTCAGCCGCCAAGACGGCCCGGGGGCCGTGTGTGCGTGCGGCATGCCCGACAGCAGCGAAGAATCGTCACAGTCCTACAGATGGGGTAGCCGCGGCGGTCCCACCATGCACCGCGATGATTAAAGCCGAGATTCAGTGGGACAGGATTCGCTCCGGCGTGTGGCAATTGCCGGCGGGCATGATGATCGCAGGGCTGCTGCTGTTCGTGGTGGCGCTCTGGCTGGACCGGAGTCCCGCATTGTCCGGCGCACTGCAGGGCGCCTGGCTGCACTCGGGAACCGGCGACGACGCCCGCAACCTCCTGAGCGTGCTGGTGTCCGCCATGATGACGATGGCCACGCTGGTGTTCTCGATGACGATCGTGTCGCTGTCGGTCGCCGCCAGCCAGTTCGGCTCGCGGCTGGTGCGCTCGTACGTGCGCGACACCAAGTCGAAGGTGACGCTGGGCATCTTCGCCATGACGATCATCTACCTGCTGCTCGCGAT
>DATAGN010000253.1:0-25190 GCA_036263715.1 Ramlibacter sp. | reverse complement strand
CAGGCCGGCATAGAGCGACTGCGTGATGCAGGACTTGCCGCGCAGGGCGGGGTTTTCCAGGATCAGGACACGGCGAACGGCCTCTTCGGCCGTGATCGCCTCGCCCGCGCGCAGCAGGAAGGGCCGGACCTCGTCGTACTTCCAGTGGGCCGGCACGCAGGGCGTCGCCGGCTTTTGCGGCACCAGCGCGTGCAGCACCTCCCACAGGGGCGTGAGGTTGCGCGCCTCCATGTCGCGGTACAGCTGTTCGCGGATCTTGCTGGTCGGAAGTGCAGCGTTCATTTCTTTCCTTCGTAGGGCGGGGTGAGCGGCGCAGCCCGAACCCCGCCGTTTCTCTCAGTCGCTCTTGGTCACCAGCGTGAAGTGCTCCACCACCGGCGGCTGGGCGAAGTACGGGCCGACGATGGCGCGCCATTCGGCGAACAGCGGGCTGCCGCGGAAGCCCACCGTGTGCGCTTCCAGCGTGTCCCAGAAGATCTGCAGCACGTAGCGCTCGGGCGACTCGATGCCCTTGTTGACGTTGAAGCCGCGCATGCCGGTGGCGCGGGTGGCGACGGTGCGCAGGCCCCTTTCGATCGCCTCCTCGAATTCGGCTTGCTTGCCGGGCGGAATGCGGATGTCGGCGAGCTCCAGGATCATGGTGCTTCTCTCAGTGTTGGCTGTCGGGCAAGTCTACCGTGAGCCCCTCGAGCTCCGGCCCGAGCACGACCTGGCAGCTGAGTCGGCTGTTAGGCCGGCGTTGCGCGGCGGTGAACTCCAGCATGGCGAGTTCGTCGTCCTGCGGCGGCGGCAGCCGGCCCGCGAACGGCTCGCGCACGTACACATGGCAGGTCGCGCAGGTGAGCAGGCCGCCGCAATCGGCCTCGATGCCGCGCACGTTGGCGGCGACGGCTGCCTGCATGAGGCTCTGCCCCTCCTTCACCTCCAGCGTCGTTTCGGCCGGCGCGCCAGCGGGGCCGACCAGGTGGACCTTGATCATCAGAACCTGCCGAAGTATTCGCGCCGCTGGAAGTCTTCCTGGTCTTCCGCCGCTTCGAAGCGTTGCTGCTCCGAGCGCTTGAGGCGCGTGTAGTAGTCGATGAACCCCGCGCCGAAAGCCTGGCACAGCACCTCGTCGCCCGCGAGGGCCGCGAGCGCATCGCCCAGGCTGGTGGGCAGGCTCTCGCCGCCGCCGGCATAGGGCGCGTCGGTGGCGCGCGGCGCCTTCAGCCCGCGGGCGATGCCGTCCAGGCCCGCATGGACCTGCGAGGCAAAGTAGAGGTAGGGATTGGCCGCCGGCTCGCCGATGCGGTTCTCGATGCGCGTGGCCGGATCCTGGCACTCGCCGATCACTCGCAGCATCGCCCCGCGGTTGTCGCGCCCCCACAGCACCGATTGCGGCGCCAGCGCGTTGGGGCGGAACCGGCCGAAGCCGTTGGTCGTCGGCGTGCAGAACACGGTCATCGCGCGTGCGTGCTCCAGCAGCCCGGCCAGGTAATGCTCGCCCACGTCCGACAGCGTATGGCCCGCGTGCGTGGCGTCGCTGCCCGCCGCCGGCGTGTCGCGGCAGAACGCGTTGCGCCCGGTTTGCGCGTCCAGCAGCGACTGGTGCAGGTGCCAGCCGCTGGACATGATGTTCGGGAAGGGTGGACGGCACATGAACGTGGCGTGGTAGCCGGCCCGCCGCAGCGCCATCTTCACTGCATTGCGGAACAGCACCATGTTGTCCGCCGCCGTGAGCGCGTCGGTCGCCTCGAACACCGCTTCCACCTGGCTGGGCCCGAGCTCGATTTCCAGCGACAGCAGGGGCAGGCCGAGCGCCTGCGCGGTGTGCTGCACGATGCGCAGCGGCTCCTCGGCCAGGTCGTACCAGCCCTCGGCCAGCAGGTTGTAGCCGGGGTGCACCAGGCTCACCTGCGGCACCGGGCCGGGCCACGCGGCCTGCATCGGGTCGAGCTGCGGCTGGTCGTCGGTGATGCGGTAGATGTGGAACTCCACCTCCAGGCCGCACTTCATGGTGTAGCCGGCCTGGCGCAGTTTCTCCAGCGCGCGCTGCAGGACCCGGCGCGTGTCCAGTTCCACCGGCGTGCCGTCCTGGAACCAGGGCTGTGCCTGCACCCAGCCGGTGCCAGCGGTCCAGGGCAGCTGCCGGAAGCTGCCGGGGTCCGCCAGCAGCATCAGGTTGTTGGCGAAGCCGAAGCCGGGCAGGGTGGCAGTGCCGCCCGGCTCGAACACCTTGAAGGCGGTGCGGTCGGAGGTGTCCTTGAGCATCAGCGTGCTGACCAGGCCGACGCCGTCGCGCAGGGCGCGTTCAGCCGCCGACGCGACCAGGGTCTTGCCGCGCAGCACGCCGTGCGGGTCGCACCAGGCGAAGCGCACGAGCTCCAGCCCTTGTGCTGCGATCAGCCGCCCGAGGCGGTCCACCGCCTGCTCGCGCGCCGCGTCGTGGATGCCGCAGCGTTGCGCGAAGCAGGTCACGAGGCCTGCGCCTCCTCGGTTTTCGGCGCCTGGTGCAGCCAGGGCGCGCCGGCGCGCTTGGCGTTCACGCGTTCCTGCGACCAGGTGCTCCAGGCGCCCGCAGGCGCGATGCCGTCGACCGTGTCCGGGCCGCGCATCTGCGGGGCCAGCGTCGCATCGGCCACGCCCGGCGCGACGCCACCGGCCTGCACCGTCTCGATCGCCTTGAGCAGCATGCGCCGGTTGGCCATGATCACCTTGTCGCTGGTGCCCAGGTGCTCGCGCGTGCGGTCCTGGATGCGGCCCATGCTCTCCACCGCCCACTGGTCGTGCACGTTGATGTCTTCCTCGCCCATGCCCAGGAAGGTCTGCGTGCGCTGCTCCTCCGAATTGAAGCCCCAGTTGTTGTGGCGTCCGGACTTGGGGATGTAGTCGGGCAGGGAGATGAACTGCAGCCGCTGGTTGCGCATCGCCTCCTTGTCCACGGGGCCGCCGAAGCTGGTGAAGATGGAATACCAGTAGGTGTGCTCGTCGTCCACCGGCACGTGCATCTGCGTGATGGTGAGCGTCTCCGACAGCGGGATCACGAAGGTGTGCGGGAAGATCGCGTTGGTGATGCGGACGTGCGTGAGTTCGTCCGTCATCGGACGCAGCGCCGTCAGCTGCAGGCCCCAGGGCTTGTTCTCGAAGGACAGCTCCGGCTGGTGGAACTCGCGCATGATCCGCGACATCGGCCACTTCTCGCCGGCGAATTCGCCCGCGCTGGCGCTGCGGAACTGCTTGCCCGCGGCGTTGTCGCCGATCGCGTCCAGCGCCGCGTCGTTCAGGAAGCGGTGCAGGAAGGACGGGTGCGCCGGGTCGATGCCGACCTCGAAGGCCTGCAGCCAGTTGCAGTGCCACAGGCCCTTGAAGGCAAAGGTGTGCGTGGACGGCGCGACGAAGCAGTCGAAGTCGGGAAAGGGCGGCGGCTCGGCGCCTTCCTCGCCGAACCAGGCGAACAGCACGCCGCTTTTTTCCAGCACCGGGTAGCTGCGTTGCCGCACGCGCTCGCACAGCTTGCTGCCGGTCGGTTCGGCCGGCGTTTCCAGGCAGCGCCCGGTGGCGTCGAACTTCCATCCGTGGAAGGGACAACGCAGGCCGTCGCCCTCGTGGCGCCCGAAGGACAGGTCGGCATTGCGGTGCGGGCAGTCGCGATCGAGCAGGCCCCAGCGGCCGGCCGCATCCTTGAACAGGACGAGGTCCTGCCCCAGCACGCGCAAGGCTTTCACCGGGCGGTTGGCCATGCGGGGGTCCAGCCGCGGCTCGAACTCGTCGACCAGCGCCACGGGCTGCCAGTACTGGCGCAGCACGGCGCCGCAGCCGGTGCCGGGGCCCACGCGCGTGATCAGTTCGTTCTGTTCGGCTTTCATGGCAGCACTCCTAGGAGCGGGCGATCACCGCGCAGGCCAGGCGCGGGCCCGCATTGCCGGTCGGTTGTGTCGTGTAGTCGTCGGGGTCGCGGTGCACGATCAGGCCGCGGCCGATGACGTCGTTGGCGCCGCTGCCCACCCGGATCGTTGCGCTGTCGAAGTCGAAGCGCACCACGCCGGCGGCATCGGCGCGCAGGCTGGGCAGGTCACCGGCGTGATGCATGCCCGCGCCGTGGCGGCCATGCGGTGCGGACGAGGGATTGAAGTGGCCGCCGGCGCTCATGCCGTCGCCGCTGGAGCAGTCGCCCTTTTCGTGCACGTGGAAGGCGTGCTCGGCGCCGGGTCGCAGGCCGCGGATCTCGCCGCTGACCTTCACGCGCTCACCAGACTGGACGAAGCGGACGGTCCCACTGGTGGTGTTCCCCGTGGTCGGCGCCAGGGCCGCGGTGGCGCTCGGGCCGCTGCCCATGCCCATGTGCCCGCAGGCGGCGAGGAGCGCAGTGGCGGCAAGGAGGGTGAGTGTGCTTTTCATGGTCGGTCCTTTTCGAGTTCTGGGTTTCAGGAGAGGGCTTGCTTCAGCTGCGATGCGCAAAGCTGCACCGCGGTGTTGGCCTCGTCGATGACACGGCCCATCGTGATGAAGCCGTGGATCTGCCGTTCGAAGTTCACCAGGCTGGCCCGGTTGCCCGCGGCGGACAGCTTGTGGGCGTACTGCAGGCCTTCGTCGCGCAGCGGGTCGTAGCCGGCGGTGAGGACGAAGGCCGGCGGCAGCTTCTCGTGGCTGGCGGCGAGCAGCGGCGAGGCGCGCCAGTCGAGGTCCTGCGCCTTGTCGGCGATGTAGTGGTCGTGGTAGTAGTCCATGCTCTCCTTCGTGAGGAGGTAGCCCTGGCCGTTGGCGGCGTGCGAGGGCCAGCCGCGGCGCTGGTCGGTGGCCGGGTAGATGAGGAGCTGGAATGCCACGGGCAGGTCGCCCGCGTCACGCGCCGTGAGCGCCACCACCGCGGCGAGGTTGCCGCCGGCGCTGTCGCCACCGACGGCCAGCCGCGCCGCATCGACGTTCAGCCTCGCCGCGTTCTCGCGCACCCAGCGCGTGGCTGCAACGGCGTCGTCCACCGCCGCCGGGAAGCGATGTTCCGGCCCCATGCGGTAGTCCACCGCGACGACTGCGCAGCCCGACTGGTTGCACAGCTGCCGGCAGAGCACATCGTGCGTGTCGAGGTCGCCGATCACCCAGCCGCCACCGTGGTAGTAGACCAGCACAGGCAGCTGGGCGTCTGCGGGCACGCCCAGCGGCCGGTAGCTGCGCAGCGGGATCGCACCGGCCGGACCGCGCGCCTCGAGATCGCGCACGGCCCCGACTTCCGGCGGGTCCGGCTGCGTGAACGTGCGGCGCTCGCGGTAGAACGCCCGCGCGTCGGCGGGGGAGAGCGTGTGCGTCGGCGGCACGCCCCGTTCTTCCATCAGGCGCAGCAGGGCCCGGGCTTGCGGATGCAGCATCCAAGTCTCCTTGTGTTTTCGCCCAGTGTAGAGGACCGCCGGCCGGTTTACGATGGCAGCATGAAGCTGCACAACTACTTCCGCTCTTCCGCGTCCTTCCGGGTGCGCATCGCGCTCGAGCTCAAGGGCCTGCCCTACGAGTACCTGGCGGTTCACCTGGTCAAGGGCGAGCACAAGTCGCAGCAGTACGCCGCCGTCTCGGCCACCGGGCTGGTGCCCACGCTGGAGACCGACGATGGCCAGCTCCTGAGCCAGTCGATGGCCATCATCGAATACCTGGACGAGACGCATCCCCAGCCGCCCCTGCTGCCGAAGGACGCCCTCGGCCGCGCGCAGGTGCGCGCCCTGTCGCAGCTGATCGCCTGCGAGATCCATCCCCTGAACAACCTGCGCGTGCTCAAGTACCTGGTGCGCGACCTGAAGGTGGAGGAAGAAGCCAAGAACACGTGGTACCGGCACTGGGTGCGCACCGGACTCGAAGCGTTCGAACGCGAACTGCAGCGCCTGCCGGCAGGCACCTACTGCTGGGGCGACACACCGACCCTGGCGGACTGCTGCCTCGTGCCGCAGGTCTTCAACGGGCAGCGTTTCAACGTGGACTTCAGCGGCCTCGACCGCACCATGCGCGCGTTCGAGAACTGCATGCAGCATCCCGCCTTCCAGAAGGCACAGCCGTCGAACTGTCCGGACAACGAGGCGTGAGGCGATGACGCCGGACTGGCCCGTCGCCGCTGCCGTGCGTGCAGCGTGTTCGGAGCGCGCCGGCGGCGTCTCCGCGCCGCCCTACGACACGCTCAACCTCGGTGACCACGTCGGCGACGACGAGGCCGCGGTCGCGCAGAACCGAAGGCGCTTTGCCGAGACGCTGCAGGCGAAACCGGTGTTCCTCAAGCAGGTGCACGGCAAGGGTGTGGTTCGCCTCTCGGCCGAGACGCCGCACGGCACCGAGGCCGATGCGTGCTGGACGACGGAGCGCGGCTTCGCCTGCACGATGATGGTGGCCGACTGCCTGCCGGTGCTGCTGGCGGATCGCGCCGCTCGCGTGGTCGGTGCGGCCCACTGCGGCTGGCGCGGGCTGGCCGATGGCGTGCTGGAGGCGCTGTTCGCGCAAATGACGGCGGAAGCCGGTGCGGCCGACCAGGTGGTCGCGTGGCTCGGACCGTGCATCGGACCGGACGCGTTCGAAGTCGGTGCGGAGGTCCGCGACGCTTTCGCCCGGGGCGACGCGGGTGCGGCGGCGCACTTCCGCCCTCACGCAAGCGGCAAGTTCCTCGCCGACCTGCCGGCCCTGGCGCGCAGTCGCCTGCGCGCGCTGGGCATCCACGCCATCCATGGCAACGACGGTTCGCCGGCGTGGTGCACCGTCGGCAACCCCTCAAGGTTCTTTTCGCACCGGCGCGACCGCGTCAGCGGGCGCTTCGCCGCCGCCGTCTGGCTGGCCTGACGCTGCCGCCTCCCGCGCTTGGCGGGCCATGCGGCGGGCTTTGCGTCCAAGCAGGTACACCAGCAGAGCCACAGGACCCACGCCATAGAGTAAAAAGGTGAAGATCGCGCCGAGCACCGAGCCGCCGGGATGCGTGGCTTCCGCCACGGCCATCATCACGGCGACGTACATCCAGGCGATGACGATGATGTAGAGGAACATGCGGCTCCGTCAGCAATGTTGCACTGCAACATGATTGATGTAATACTTCGCTGCAACCAACAAGCAGGAGACAACGGATGAATTCTGACGTGGACTGGTCCGCGCAGGTCACTCGCTTCCAGCAGGACCTCGGCAAGCAGTGGTCGCAGGCACTGCAATCGTTCCAGCAGGCCGGCGCGGGCGCGGGCATGCGGCCCACGCTCAGCTTCATGCCGGACAAGCTGCAGGCGCTGCAGCAGGCCTACGTCAAGGAGGCGACGGAGCTCTGGAACCAGGGCCTCACCGGCACGGCCAAGGCCGACAAGCGCTTTTCGGGTGAAGCCTGGACGCGGAATCCGGTCGCCGCATTCTCGGCCGCCGTCTACCTGCTCAACGCACGCACCTTGCTGGGCCTGGCCGAAGCCGCGGACACGGATGCGAAGACGAAGGCTCGCCTGCGCTTCGCGATCGAGCAGTGGATGGCAGCCTCGGCGCCGAGCAACTTCATGGCGCTGAACGCCGAAGCGCAGCAGAAGGCGTTGGAGACCAAGGGCGAGAGCATCGCCCGCGGCATGCAGAACCTGCTGGCCGACATGCAGCAGGGCCACGTGTCCATGACGGACGAGAAGGCCTTCGAGGTCGGCAAGAACGTCGCGACCACCGAGGGCGCGGTGGTGTTCGAGAACGAGCTGTTCCAGCTGCTCGAATACAAGCCGCTGACCAAGCAGGTCTACGAGCGCCCGTTCCTCGTGGTGCCGCCCTGCATCAACAAGTTCTACATCCTCGACCTGCAGCCGGAGAACTCGCTGATCCGCTACCTGGTCGAGCAGGGCCACCGTACCTTCGTGGTGAGCTGGCGCAACCCGGACGCAGCGCTGCAGGACAAGACCTGGGATGACTACATCGCCGACGGCGGCATCCGCGCCATCGACGTGGTGCAGGACATCACAGGTGCGAAGCAGATCAACGCGCTCGGCTTCTGCGTGGGTGGAACCATCCTGGGCACCTCGCTGGCCGTGCTGGCTGCGCAGAAGAAGAAGCCGGTCGCCTCCGCCACCTTCCTCACCACCTTCCTCGATTTCAGCGAGACCGGTGTCCTCGACATCTTCATCGACGAGAACATGGTGAAGCTGCGCGAGATGCAGATGGGCAAGCAGGGCCTGCTCAAGGGGCAGGACCTGGCGTCCACCTTCAGCTTCCTGCGTCCCAACGACCTCGTCTGGAACTACGTGGTGGGCAACTACCTGAAGGGCGAGACGCCGCCGCCCTTCGACCTGCTGTACTGGAACAGCGACTCCACCAACCTGCCGGGCCCGATGTACGCCTGGTACCTGCGCAACACCTACCTCGAGAACAACCTGGTCAAGCCGGGCAAGGCGGTCGTGTGCGGCGAGAAGGTGGACCTGGGCAAGGTGGACCTGCCGGTCTACATCTACGGCTCACGCGAGGACCACATCGTGCCCATCGGCGGCGCCTACGCCTCCGTCAAGCACCTGCCGGGCAAGAAGCGCTTCGTGATGGGCGCCTCGGGCCACATCGCCGGCGTGATCAATCCGCCGGCCAAGAACAAGCGCTCGTACTGGACCAACGACAAGCTCACCGACGAGTTCGAAGGCTGGGTCGCGGGCGCCAAGGAACATCCCGGCAGCTGGTGGACCGACTGGTCGAACTGGCTCAAGGCCCACGGCGGCAAGCAGGTCGCCGCGCCCAAGGCCTACGGCAAGGCCCCGAAGTACAAGGCGATCGAGCCGGCCCCCGGCCGGTACGTGAAAGCGAAAGCGTAAAGGAGCACCCCATGGAAGACATCGTCATCGTTTCGGCCGTCCGCACCGGCGTCGGCAAGTTCGGCGGCTCGCTCGCCAAGATCCCCGCCACCGAGCTCGGCGCGATCGTGATCAAGGAGGCGCTGGCGCGCGCGAAGATCGACCCGGCGCAGGTCGGTGAAGTCATCATGGGCCAGGTGCTCGCGGCAGGCGCGGGCCAGAACCCGGCCCGCCAGGCCTCGTTGAAGGCGGGCCTGCCGAAGGAAGTGCCGGCGCTGACCATCAATGCCGTGTGCGGCTCGGGCCTGAAGGCGGTGATGCTCGCCGCGCAAGCCGTCGCCTGGGGCGACAGCGAGATCGTGGTGGCCGGCGGCCAGGAGAACATGAGCGCCGCGCCGCACGTGCTGATGGGGTCGCGCGACGGCCAGCGCATGGGCGACTGGAAGATGCAGGACACCATGATCGTCGACGGCCTGTGGGACGTCTACAACCAGTACCACATGGGCATCACGGCCGAGAACGTGGCCAAGGAACACAACATCGATCGCGCCGCGCAGGACGCGCTGGCGCTGGGCAGCCAGCAGAAGGCCGCGGCCGCGCGCGAGGCCGGCAAGTTCAAGGACGAGATCGTTCCCGTGGTGATCCCGCAGAAGAAGGGCGACCCACTGACCTTCGCCAGCGACGAGTACATCAACACCAAGACCAACGCCGAAGCGCTGGCTGGACTGCGCCCCGCCTTCGACAAGGCTGGCAGCGTCACCGCCGGCAATGCCTCGGGCCTCAATGACGGCGCCGCCGCGGTGGTGGTGATGAGCGCGAAGAAGGCCAAGGAACTCGGCCTGAAGCCGCTGGCCACGATCAAGGCCTTCGGCACCAGCGGCCTGGATCCCAAGACCATGGGCATGGGTCCCGTCCCCGCCACCAAGAAGGCGCTGCAGCGCGCCGGCTGGAAGGCCTCGGAGGTCGACCTGTTCGAGCTGAACGAAGCCTTCGCGGCGCAGGCCTGCGCGGTCAACAAGGCGCTGGACATCGATCCCGCCAGGGTCAACGTCAACGGCGGCGCGATCGCGATCGGGCACCCCATCGGTGCGTCCGGCGCGCGGATCCTGGTGACCCTGCTGCACGAGATGCAGAGGCGCGATGCGAAGAAGGGCGTGGCAGCCCTGTGCATCGGTGGCGGCATGGGGGTTTCCCTCGCCGTCGAACGGGCCTGAGCGCCTAAAGTGGACGACAACACCCAAGGGGAAACGAACATGGCTCAAAAAGTGGCATACGTGACGGGCGGCATGGGCGGCATCGGCACCGCGATCTGCCAGCGCCTGCACAAGGACGGCTTCAAGGTGATCGCCGGCTGCGGCCCCACGCGCGACTTCAACAAGTGGCTGGGCGAGCAGAAGGAGCAGGGCTACACCTTCTACGCCTCCGTCGGCAATGTGGGCGACTGGGACTCGACCGTCGCGGCCTTCACCAAGGCGAAGCAGGAGCACGGGCCCATCGACGTGCTCGTCAACAACGCCGGCATCACGCGTGACCGCATGTTCCTGAAGATGAGCCGCGAGGACTGGGATGCGGTGATCGAGACCAACCTGAACTCCATGTTCAACGTGACCAAGCAGGTCGTGGGCGACATGGTGGAAAAGGGCTGGGGCCGCATCATCAACATCTCGTCCGTCAACGGCGAGAAGGGCCAGGCCGGGCAGACGAACTACTCCGCCGCCAAGGCCGGCATGCACGGCTTCTCGATGGCGCTGGCGCAGGAACTGGCGAGCAAGGGCGTGACGGTCAACACCGTGAGCCCGGGCTACATCGGCACCGACATGGTCAAGTCGATCCGGCAGGACGTGCAGGACAAGATCGTGGCCACGATCCCGGTCAAGCGCTTCGGCGAGCCGAGCGAGATCGCCTCCATCATTGCCTGGCTGGCGGGCGAGGAAAGCGGCTACACCACGGGTGCCGACTTCTCGGTCAACGGTGGCCTGCACATGCACTGAGCGCACACCGGCGCACAGCGAAAGGCCCGCCTGCGCGGGCCTTTTTCATGGGCGCACCGGACCGGCGGCGGCTATTCGACGATGTCCTCGATGATCAGCTTGCGGTACTTCTGGCCGTAGGACACCGGAGCGCCGTCCAGGATCTTCAGCAGGTGCTCGGCGTCTTCGTCGGCATGCACCATCAGCGCGTGGTGGCCCTGGGCCGAGAGTTCGGCGAAGCGGCGCACCGTGTCGCCCTCGGTGCCGGCGGAAGGCAGCATGTCGTCATCGCCGGCCGCGCCGAGGATGTCGCGCCGGAACGCCTCGGGCGTGATCAGCATCACGTCGCCGTCGGCGATGCCGGCGTCGTGCAGCTTCTGCGCCGCGCTGCGCGCGTCCTGCTCGGTGGGCAGCATCAGGACGGTCCAACCGGTGGGGTAGAACACGCCGCGCATGGTCTTCATGCTCGAATCGAATGCGAAAGGCCTCATGGGTCATCCTTTTTCTGTTTGTCGTATTGCAACGCGGCGACCGGCGCGGGGGTGTCGGTGGGCGGGGCTGCGGCCGGTAGGAGCGCGCCTGACGCCCCCACATCGAAATCCGGGGTTTCCCATCCTCCTTCTGGCCGATGTGTGAACGGTTGAGCCTCAGGGATAAACGGCGCTTCCCGAACATTTGTTCACAACTCGACGGAGAAGAAGTACATGGCGCTCGGCACCCCTTACAACGACAACCTGTCCGGCACGGCCGGCGACGACTCCCTGGAAGGGCTGGGCGGGGATGACATCCTCAACGGTTTCGGGGGGGCGGACACCCTGCGCGGCGGTACCGGCAACGATTTCCTGCATGGCGGCGCCGGAAGTGACCTGGTCAACGGCGGCGACGGCACCGACTGGGTGTTCTACGACCACGCCCTGTCGGGCGTCGTGATCGACCTCGTGGCCGGTACGGCCACCGGGGCAGGTGAGACGGACACGCTGCAAGGCATCGAGTTCGCCGGCGGCAGCGACCACGCCGACACCATCATCGGCAACGCCGGCGACAACGTCATCCAGGGCCGCGGCGGCGACGACTCGCTGGCGGGCGGCGACGGCTGGGACACGCTGGATTACTACCATGCCACCTCGGGCGTGCTGGTGGACATGGCCGCCGGCGAGGCGTTCGGCGACGGCGACGACCGTTTCTCCGGTTTCGAGGCCGTCAACGGCTCCTCCGGGAACGACACGCTCCTGGGCGACGAGGGCAGCAACCACTTCGCCGGCCTGGGCGGCAATGACCGCATCGACGGTCGCGGCGGCCTTGACGGCGTCAGCTACTGGGATGCGAGCGCGGGCGTGAACGTCAACCTGGCTGGACAGCAGGCGACGGGCGCCTCCGGAACCGATACGCTGGTGGGCATCGAGTTCGTCAGCGGCTCCTCCTTCGCCGACTCGATCGTCGGCGACGCCGGGCACAACGGCCTGGACGGCGGCCAGGGCAACGACACCATCGACGGCGGCGGGGGCTGGGACTGGGTCGCGTACTGGAATTCGCCGACGGGCGTGACCGTCGACCTCGCGGGCCACACCGCAAGCGACGGCTACGGCAACACCGACACGCTCCACAACATCGAGTTCGTCTACGGTTCGAATCACGACGACCGCCTGCTCGGCGACCACTTCAACAACGCGTTCGACGGCCGCGGCGGAAACGACACGATCCATGGCGGTGCCGGCGTCGACAACGTGGACTACTTCATGGCCACGGGTGGTGCGACCGTGAACCTCGCCCTCGGAACTGCCTCGGGCGCGTCGGGGAACGATGCCTTGAGCGGCATCGAGAACGTGAACGGATCCAACTTCGACGACGTGCTGGTCGGCGACGACGGCGGCAACTTCCTGCAGGGGAACGGCGGCAATGACAGCCTGTCGGGCGGCGTGGGGCAGGACAACCTCCATGGCGGCGACGGCAACGACACGCTCCGCGGCGGCGACCAGGAGGACTACCTCGTCGGCGGTGCCGGCAACGACAGCATCGACGGCGGGGCGAATGGCACGTTCGGGGACAACGTGTCGTACTTCGATTCGACCTCCGGCGTGGAAGTGGACCTCGCTGCGGGGTTCACCGCCGATGACGGGCTGGGCGGCCAGGACACCCTGGCGAACGTGGAGCACGTCGAAGGCTCGCAGCACGATGACACGCTGTCGGGCGACGGCGTCACCAACTGGTTCCGTCCCGGCGCGGGCGACGACCACGTGGACGGGCGTGGCGGGCTGGACGTGGTCATGTACGAAGGGGCGTCTGCGGCGGTCGTCATCGACCTGCAGGCGGAGACTGCCACCGGGGCCGCCATCGGCTCGGACACGCTCGTGTCCATCGAAGCAGTGCACGGCACGTCTTTCGCCGATACCGTCACCTTGTCCAACTTCATCCAGCCCAACCAGCAGGGAGGCTATGTCTTCGGACGTGGCGGTGCCGACAGCCTGGTGGGCGGCGCCGGCAACGACAACCTGATCGGCGGCAGCGGCAACGACACCCTGGTCGGCACGCTTGCCAACAGCGACAACGCGAGCTACTTCGACGACACCTACGATGGGGCACCGATCACGGGCAACGGCGTGACGGTCAACCTGCGCACCGGTTTCGCCACCGACAACTGGGGCAACACCGACACCCTGGTCAACATCCGCAGCGTGAGCGGCAGCACGCGCGACGACCTGATCATCGGCTCCGACTTCTTCGCGCGCAACGAGTTCTTCAACGGCGAGGCCGGCAACGACACGCTGCAAGGCGGCGGCGGCAGCGACGGCTTCCACGGCGGCGCGGGCAACGACATCATCCAGGGCGGTGCCATCACCGACCTCATCAACTACGCCGACTCGAACAGCGTCACCTACAACACTTCCTCGACGGGGATCGTGCTGAACCTGCAGACCGGGATCGTGCAGGACGGGCTGGGCGGGCAGGACACGCTGTCCGGCATCAACCTCGTGGCCGGCTCGAACCATGCCGACCGCATCACGGGCAGCAGCGGTCCGCTGTTCGAACAGTTCGACGGCGGTGGAGGCAACGACACCATCGATGGCGGGGCGATCGACCCGTTGACCTTCGCGAACGCGAACCGTGTGACGTACGCGAACTCGGCGAACAGCGTGAACGTCAACCTCGCGCTTGGCACCGCCACGGGCATGGGCAGCGACACGCTGATCAACATCAACCATGTGTTCGGCAGCATGCGGGCCGACGTGCTGACCGGCTCCGACTCCGCCATCCCGGAAAGCTTCAACGGGCGTGCCGGCAACGACACGATCAACGGGGCCGGCGGCATCGACGAAGTGCGCTACACGAACGCAGGCAGCACGGGCGTGGTCGTCAACCTGGCGGCAGGCTGGGCCGACGACGGCGAGTTCACTGCCGGGGTGATGGGCAAGGACACCCTGTCCGGCATCGAGGGGGTGCGGGGATCGAGCTTCAACGACGTGCTCACCGGGGGCAATGCGCTCAACGACGAACTCGAGTTCTTCCAGGGCCTCGCCGGCGATGACGCCATCGACGGCGGCAGCGGCTACGACCGCGTCGACTACAACGCCTCCACCGCCCGCGTGAACGTGACGCTGGGCGGCACGGGCGCCGGTACTGCGCAGGACGGCTTCGGCACCACCGACACCCTCCTGAACATCGAGGCCGTGCGCGGCTCGATGTTCAACGACACGCTCACCGGCAGCGACACCGGGGCCTTCGAATCCTTCGAAGGCCGCGAAGGCAACGACACGATCGACGGCAACGGCGGCACGGACCGTGCGGACTATGCGAGCGCCATCGCGGCAGTTTCGGTGAACCTGGCGACGGGATCCGCTGCCGACGGCTACGGCGGCACCGACACGCTGCTGGACATCGAGAACGTCCGCGGCGGGGTCTTCAACGACATCATCACCGGCAACGCCGTCGCGAACCTGCTGCAGGGCAACGCGGGCAACGACACGATCGCCGCCGGCGACGGCGACGACCTGGTGGGCGGCGGCCTGGGCGACGACGCCTTGACCGGCGGCGCCGGCGCGGACAAGTTCCTCTTCGAAGCCAGCGGCAACGGCCTCGACACGATCGCGGACTTCGTGGTTGGCGACAAGCTGATCGTCGGCGGCGTGATCACCGGGCAGTCGAGTGCCGGCAACGGAAGCGGTGTGCTGGCCGGCCAGATGCAGGTGTCCACCGGCAATGGCACGACCACGCTCTACATCGGCACGGATGCCGTGGCCGGTGCCGATGTCCAGATCCGGTTCAGCGGCTCCTTTGCTGCCGACGACTTCGTCGCGCTGGGCACCACCGACGGCTATACGGCCATCGGGCTGGACGTCGCACCCAGGCAGCGCGTCGCCGAACTGGCCGTGCAGCGCCAGGCGACCTCCCACGCGAACGCGGATGTCGCCAGCAAGGTGGAGGGCCGTTCCACGACCAATCCCGTCGCGGTGGACAACATGCTGGAGGCGCTGGGCCGCTTCCGTGCCGGTGATGCGGCGGGCGGCGACTTCGCGGGGCTTGCGGCCGACGGTCCGGTGGACCTGGTGGGACTGCCGACGCTGGACCTCACGGTCTGAGGTCATCCCGCACCGGCCGGTGACGGTGTCACGGCGCCCCCGATAATCGGGGCGCCGTGAACCCCGATCCCGCCCCCTGGCGCATGTCGGTCGCGCCCATGATGGACTGGACCGACCGCCACTGCCGCTATTTCCATCGCCTGCTGAGCCGCCGCGCGCGCCTGTACACCGAGATGGTGACCACGGGCGCGCTGCTGCACGGCGACGTGCCGCGCCACCTCGACTTCGACGAGACCGAGCATCCCGTGGCGCTGCAGCTCGGAGGCAGCGAACCGGCCGACCTCGCGCAGTGCGCCAGGCTGGCCGCGCAATGGGGCTACGACGAGGTCAACCTCAACTGCGGCTGTCCCAGCGAGCGGGTGCAGCGCGGCGCGTTCGGCGCCTGCCTCATGGCCGAGCCGCGGCTGGTGGCCGACTGCGTCAAGGCGATGGTCGATGCAGTGCACCTGCCGGTGACGGTGAAGCATCGCATCGGCATCGATAAGGCCGAGAGCTACGACTTCGTGCGCGACTTCGTCGGCACCGTCGCCGAGGCGGGCTGCCAGGTCTTCCTGGTCCATGCGCGCAACGCCTGGCTGAAAGGCCTCTCGCCCAAGGAGAACCGCGAGATCCCGCCCTTGCGCTACGAACTGGTGCACCGGCTCAAGCGCGACTTCCCGCAGCTGGTGATCGGGATCAACGGTGCCATCAAGGACGACGCTGTCGTGCACGAGCAGCTGCGCGCGGTCGATGGCGTGATGGTGGGCCGCGAGGCGTACCACCATCCGTGGTGGCTGGCGCGCTGGGATGCGCTGTTCTACGGCGAGGCGCCCTCGACCCTGCAACGCGAAGAGGTCGAGGAGGCCATGGTCGCCTACATGGAGCGTGAGCATGCGCGGCGAGGCACGGCCTGGCATTCCATCGCGCGGCACATGATGGGGCTGTACAACGGCTTGCCGGGCGCGCGTCGCTGGCGGCAGGTGTGGAGCGACCATCGCCTCAAGGGCGAGCCGCCGCGCGAGGTGATGCGGCGGGCGCATGAGGGCCTGGCGGTGGCGGCCGCGTAAGCTGCTTCGGGTCCTCGTACGAGAGCGTTGCCCACTTGCCGGCAAATACTTTAAACTTGAATAATTCCAGTCTGGAGCAACGGCATGAACATCGTCTGCATCGGCGGCGGCCCGGCGGGCCTGTACTTCGCGTTGCTCATGAAGAAGCTCGACCCGTCGCACCGCGTCCGCGTCGTCGAGCGCAACAAACCCTATGACACCTTCGGCTGGGGCGTGGTGTTCTCCGACCAGACGCTCGGCAACCTGCAGGCGGCCGACCCGGAGTCGGCGCGCGAGATCCTCGGCGCCTTCAACCACTGGGACGACATCGAGATCCACATTCGCGGCCACCAGGTGCGTTCCGGCGGCCACGGCTTCATCGGCATCGGCCGCAAGCGCCTGCTGAACATCCTGCAGCGCCGCTGCGAGCAGCTCGGGGTCGAACTGCACTTCGACACCGAGGTGCAGGGCGACGAGGACTATCCCGACGCGGATCTCATCATCGCCAGCGACGGTCTCAACAGCCGCGTGCGCACGAAGTACTCGTCCACCTACCAGCCGGACATCGACCTGCGCCGCAACCGCTTCGTCTGGCTGGGCACGCACAAGCGCTTCGACGCCTTCACCTTCGCCTTCGAGGAGACGCCGCACGGCTGGTTCCAGGCGCACGCCTACCAGTTCGACGGGGACACTTCGACCTTCATCATCGAGACCACGGAGGAAGCGTGGCGCGGCTCCGGGCTGGAGCGCATGGAAAAGGAGGAGGGCATCGCGTTCTGCGAGCGCCTGTTCGCCAAGTACCTCGACGGCCATCCGCTGATGTCCAACGCGGCGCACCTGCGCGGTTCGTCGCAGTGGATCAAGTTCCCGCGCGTTGTGTGCCGCACCTGGGTGCACCACAACGGGCGGGCGCCGGTGGTGCTGATGGGCGATGCGGCGCACACCGCGCATTTTTCGGTGGGCTCCGGCACCAAGCTGGCCCTGGAAGACGCGATCGAGCTGGCGCGCTGCATCACGAAATCGCCCGCGGACCTGACGCAGGCGCTGCGACAGTACGAGGCGGTGCGCAGCGTGGAGGTCCTGAAGATCCAGAACGCCGCGCGCAACTCCACCGAGTGGTTCGAGAACGTGGCGCGCTATGCCGGGCTGCCGCCGGAGCAGTTCGCGTATTCGCTGCTCACGCGCAGCCAGCGCATCAGCCACGAGAACCTGCGCCTGCGCGACCAGCAGTACGTGGAGCAGTACGAGGACTGGATCGCCGAGCGTTCCGGCGTGCATCGGCCTGCGGCTCGGCAGCCGATTCCGCCAATGTTCACGCCCTTCACCCTGCGCGGCGTGACGCTGAAGAACCGCGTCGTGGTGTCGCCCATGGCGCAGTACTCCTGCGCCGAGGGCCAGCCGGCCGACTACCACCTGGTCCACCTCGGCGCACGCGCCATGGGCGGCGCCGGCCTGGTGGTCGCGGAGATGACCTGCACCAGCCCGGATGCGCGCATCACCCCAGGCTGCCCGGGCCTGTGGAACGAGCAGCAGCGCGAGGGCTGGAAACGCATCGTCGACTTCGTGCACGCCAACACCGACGCGAAGATCGCCATCCAGCTCGGTCACGCCGGACCCAAGGGGTCCACGCGCGTGCCGTGGGAAGGCGAAGACCTGCCGCTGGAAGCCGGCAACTGGCCGCTGCTGTCCGCGTCGCCGCAGCAGTACATCGACGGCGTGAGCGACTGGTCGCGCCCCATGAGCCGCGCCGACATGGACCGCGTGCGTGACGACTTCGTGCGCAGCGCCCGGCTGGCGGCCGAGGCCGGGTTCGACTGGCTGGAACTGCACTGCGCGCACGGGTACCTGCTGTCCAGTTTCATCTCCCCGCTGACCAACCAGCGCACCGACGACTACGGCGGCTCGCTGGACAACCGCCTGCGCTACCCGCTGGAGATCTTCCGGGCGCTGCGCGCGGTCTGGCCGCAGGACAAGCCGATGTCGGTGCGCATCTCCGCCCATGACTGGGTCGAAGGCGGCATCACGCCGGACGACGCCGTGCAGATCGCGCGCGCGTTCAAGGCCGCCGGCTGCGACCTGGTCGACTGTTCCTCCGGCCAGGTGTCGAAGAAGCAGCAGCCGGTGTACGGCCGCATGTACCAGACGCCGTTTGCGGACCGCATTCGCAACGAGGCGGGGATCGCGACGATGGCGGTCGGTGCCATCTCCGAGGCCGACCACGTCAACAGCATCATCGCCGCCGGCCGCGCGGACCTGTGCGCCGTCGCGCGGCCACACCTGGCCAACCCGGCCTGGGCGCTGCTGGAAGCGGCGAAGATCGGCTACCACGACCTGCCGTGGCCGCGGCAATACCTGTCCGGCAAGACCCAGCTGGAACGCAACCTGGAGCGCGAGCGCGCCCAGTCCCAGGAGACGAAGAATGAACGCTTCAACTGAGCGCGTGGATGCCGCGCTGGCCGCCGGCAACCGCAAGCAGCTGGCCGACTATCGCGCCGAGCACTTCCTCTGGCAGGCCAGCGAGGGCGTGGCGACGATCACGCTCAACCGCCCGGAGCGCAAGAACCCGCTGACCTTCGACTCGTACGCCGAATTGCGCGACCTGTTCGGGCAGCTGAAGTACGCGACCGACGTGCATGCCTTGGTGGTCGCCGGCGCCGGCGACAACTTCTGCTCCGGAGGCGACGTGCACGAAATCATCGGCCCGCTGGTGCGGCTGAAGGCGCCCGAGCTGCTGATGTTCACCCGCATGACGGGGGACCTGGTGAAGACGATGCGGGCCTGCCCGCAGCCGATCGTCGCCGCCATCGACGGCGTCTGCGCCGGCGCGGGCGCGATCATCGCGATGGCTTCCGACCTGCGCCTCGGCACCGCGCGCAGCAAGACGGCTTTCCTGTTCAACCGCGTGGGCCTGGCCGGCTGCGACATGGGCGCGTGTGCGATGCTGCCGCGCATCGTGGGCCAGGGCCGCGCCAGCGAGCTGCTGTACACCGGCCGTTCGCTCGGTGGCGAAGAGGGCGAGCGCTGGGGCTTCTTCAACCGCCTGGTCGCACCCGAGGCGCTGCTCGAAGAGGCGCAATCGCTCGCGCGCCAGCTCGCGCAGGGTCCGACTTTCGCCAACGGCATCACCAAGACCATGCTCCACCAGGAGTGGGCCATGACGATCGAGCAGGCGATCGAGGCAGAGGCGCAGGCGCAGGCCCTGTGCATGCTCACGCAGGACTTCACGCGCGCTTACGAAGCCTTCGTTGCCAGGCAGAAGCCGCGGTTCGAGGGCAATTGACGATGCACGCGCAGCACATTCATGACTGACCGAAGCTACCTGGACTGGCCCTTCTTCGAGGAGCGCCATCGCGCGCTGGCCGCGGAACTCGACACCTGGGCGGCCGCGAACGTGGCGCAGACGCACGGTCCGGACGTGGACACGGCGTGCCGCGAGCTGGTGCACACGCTGGGCAAGGGTGGCTGGCTGAAGCACGCGGTGGGCGCGCGGCCCTACGGCCACCATGACGTGATCGACACCCGCGCGATCTGCCTGATCCGCGAGACGCTGGCGCGCCACAACGGCCTGGCCGACTTCGCTTTCGCGATGCAGGGGCTCGGTTCGGGTGCGATCAGCCTGCAGGGCACGCCCGAACAGAAGGACCGCTACCTGGCGCCGGTGGCGCGCGGCGACGCCATCGCCGCCTTCGCGCTGTCGGAGCCGAACGCCGGCTCCGACGTCGCCAACCTGGAGTGCAACGCGCACGTCGAGGACGGCCACGCGGTCCTCAACGGCGAGAAGACCTGGATCTCCAACGGCGGCATCGCCGACTTCTACGTCGTGTTCTGCCGCACCGGCGAGGCGCCGGGGCCGCGCGGCATTTCCGCCTTCATCGTCGACAAGGACACGCCCGGCTTCGAAGTGGCCGAGCGCATCGAGGTGATCGCGCCGCACCCGCTGGCCCGCCTGCGCTTTGCCGACTGCCGCGTGCCGCTGACCCAGCGCGTCGGGGCCGCCGGCGAAGGCTTCAAGGTGGCGATGCGCACGCTGGACGTCTTCCGCACCTCGGTCGCGGCCGCGGCGCTGGGCTTCGCCCGTCGTGCGCTCGCCGAGGCCTTGCAGCGCGCCACCACGCGCAAGATGTTCAACCAGACGCTGGCCGACTTCCAGCTGAGCCAGGCCAAGCTGGCGCAGATGGCCACCACCATCGACAGCGCGGCGCTGCTGGTCTACCGCGCCGCCTGGCTGCGCGACCAGGGCAGGACCGTGACCAAGGAGGCCGCCATGGCCAAGATGCAGGCGACCGAGGGCGCGCAGCAGGTCATCGACGCCGCCGTCCAGATGTTCGGCGGCCTCGGCGTCAAGAGCGGCGAGCCCGTCGAACAGCTGTACCGCGAGATCCGCAGCCTGCGCATCTACGAAGGCGCGACCGAGGTGCAGCAACTGATCATCGCCCGCGAACTGCTCAAGGAGATGCGTCCATGAAGCCCGAAGCCGTCCTACCCCAAGGCTGGAAGCGCCCGAAGGGCTATGCCAATGGCGTGGTGGCCTCCGGCCGCATGCTCTTCATCGCCGGGATGATCGGCTGGGACGCCGACGAGCGCTTCCACACCGACGACTTCGCCGGCCAGGCGCGTCAGGCGCTGCAGAACGTCGCCGACGTGCTGAAGGCCGCGGGCGGCACGGGCGAGAACATCGTGCGGATGACCTGGTACGTGACGGACAAGCGCGAATACCTGGCCGCCGCCCGCGAAGTGGGGCAGGCCTTTCGCGACACCATCGGCAGCTACACCATCGCCATGACGGCGGTGGAGGTGAAGGCGCTGATCGAGGACCGCGCGAAGGTGGAGATCGAGGCGACGGCGGTGCTGCCCGCCTGAGGGTTCAGGCTGCGGCCGCGCGTGCGGCCGGCGGTACCGCGGCGCGGACCGCGCCCAGGAAGGACTGCAGGCCCGCGTTGTCGTCCGCACTGCGCCAGACGCAGAAGGCCTCCGAGCGCGCCGTCGATGCCTCCAGCGGCACGAACGCGGCGCCCGGGATGCCGGACACCTTCAGCGCGGCGGGCACGAGCGCCACGCCCAGGCCCTGCGCGACCATCGACACGACGCTGAGCCAGTGCCGTACCTCGTGCCGCACTTCGGGGTAGAAGCCGGCGTCGCTGCAGATCGCCAGCACGCGCTCGTAGTAGTCCGGCGAGGCGTCCCGGGAGAACATCACGAAAGCCTCCTCCTGCAGCCGCCGCAGCTTGAGCCGCCGTGCCTTGGCCAGCGGATGGCCGGATGGCACGCAGCACAGGAAGGGCTCGCTGGCCACGAGCAGGCGGGAGATCTCCGCCGGCACCCGCATCGTGTGCACGAAGCCCACGTCCAGCCGGCCTTGCAGCACGTCCATCATCTGGTCGTGCGAGTTCAGCTCGCGCAGCATCACCCGCAGTTGGGGATGCCGAACCTGGAATTCGCGCAGCAGGTCCGGCAGGCCGCGGTACAGCATGGAGCTGACCAGCCCGATGCGCAGGCGGCCCTCATAGCCTTGTTCGACCTCGCGGGCGTGGCGCGCCGACTCCTCGGCCTGCTCGAGCATCGCCCGCGCCGCGGGCAGGAAAGCACGGCCGGCCGCCGTGAGCCGCACCTCGCGGCTGGTGCGGTGGAACAGGCGCGCCCCGATCGATTCCTCCAGCTGGCGGATGTTCAGCGAAAGCGGCGGCTGCGAGATGTGCAGGCGCCGCGCCGCGCGGCCGAAGTGCAGCTCCTCCGAGAGCGCGAGGAAGTAGCGCAGGTGCCGGAACTCCATACACGGATCTTATCGTCGGAGACAGATTCGATATTGGACACGAATCGTCGCGGCGAGAACAATGCCACCATCCAGGAGACATCCATGACTGCCTCTGCCCATGCGGACGCGCCGCGGCACCCCGTGCCCGACCAGCGCGGCGCCAACCTCTACCTCACCGACACCGGACTGCAGGACCTGCTGGGGGTCTACCTGCCGCAGCCGCTGCTGGCGCACCTGACGCCGGTGCTGGCCCGCCTCGGGGCACTGGCGGGCGGCGAACTCGACGAACTCGCCGGCACCGCCGACAGGAACCCGCCGCAGCTCGAGGTGCGCACCCGGACCGGCGTCGACCGCCAGCGGATCGTGAAGCACCCCGCGTACGTCGACATGGAGCGGCTGGCCTTCGGCGATTTCGCCCTGGCGGCCATCTCCCACCGCAGCGACGTGCTCGGCTGGGACGGCGCCATGCCCGCCACGGTCAAGTACGCCCTGACGTACCTGTTCGTGCAGGCGGAATTCGGCCTGTGCTGTCCGGTCTCGATGACCGATTCGCTGACGCGCACGCTCAAGAAATACGGCAGCCCGCAGCTGGTGGAGCGCTACCTGCCCGCCCTGACCAGCCTCGACCTGGACACGCTCGCGCAGGGCGCGATGTTCATGACGGAGCAGGGTGCCGGCTCGGACATCGCCGCGACCACCACCGTCGCGCGTCCCGATCCTGCCGTGCCCGGGGCATGGAGGCTCACCGGCGACAAGTGGTTCTGCTCCAATCCCGACGCAGCGCTGGCCATGGTGCTGGCGCGCGTGGAAGGCGGCGCACCCGGCCTCAAGGGCGTCTCGCTCTTCCTGCTGCCGCGCGAGCTGGAGGACGGTACGCCCAACAGCTACCGGATCATCCGCCTGAAGGGCAAGCTCGGCACCCGTTCGATGGCCAGCGGCGAAATCCGGCTGGAAGGCGCGCAGGCCTGGCTGGTGGGAGAGCAGGGCCGCGGCTTCGTGCAGATGGCGGACATGGTCAACAACTCGCGGCTGTCCAACGGCGTGCGCGCCGCCGGCCTGATGCGCCGCGCGGTGAGCGAGGCCTTTCACGTGGCGCGCGAGCGCGAGGCTTTCGGCAAGCGCCTGGTGCAGCTGCCGCTGATGCGGCGGCAGCTGCTCAAGCTGCTGGTGCCCTCGGAGCAGGCCCGCACCATGGTGTTCCAGACGGCGCAGGCGCTGCGCGCGGCCGATGGTGGCGACGCCGAGGCCTATCGCCTCGCCCGCATCCTCACGCCGCTGATCAAGTTCCGCGCGTGCCGCGACGCCCGCAAGGTCACCGGCGACGCCATGGAGGTGCGCGGGGGCTGCGGCTACATCGAGGAATGGCCGGACCCGCGCCTGCTGCGCGACGCCCATCTCGGCTCGATCTGGGAAGGCACCAGCAACATCGTGGCCCTCGACGTGATCCGCGCAATCCGCCGCGAGCAGTCGCTGCCGGCGCTGCTGGCGCACCTGCAGCGCCTGCGGGACGAGACGGCGCTGGCCCCCGAGCTGCGCGCCACGCTGCATGCAGCCACGCAAGGCGCCGCGCGGCTGGCCGAAGCCGCGGCCGCCGACGGCGGCGACGTGCTGGCGCGCCGCGCCGCGTCCGCGCTGTACCACGTCACCACGGCCACGGCGATGGCCTGGGAAGCGCAGCGCATCGGCAAGCCCGAGCGCTTCGCACTGGCGCGCCTGGTGCTGCAGCACCGCGTGCTGCCGACGGATCCCCTCGCGACGGGCGCCGACTCGTGCGCCGACGCCGAAGCGCTGCTGCTCGGCACCTGAAATCCATACGAAGGAGACAACGATGAAAAGACGACAGACCTTGCACGCCCTCGCGGGCGCCGCGGCCTTGCTGGCCAGCCCCCTTGCCGCCGGCCAGGGCGCGTTCCCGAGCAAGACGGTGGCGCTCGTCGTGCCGTATGCGCCGGGAGGCCCCACCGACGCCATGGCCCGCGTGCTCGCCACCGCGATCAAGGCGGAACTCGGCCAGACGATGATCGTCGAGAACCGGGCGGGTGCGGGCTCCAACATCGGCGCCGAGTACGTGGCCCGTGCCGAAGCAGACGGCCACACGCTGATGTTCGGCACCTCGGCGCCGCTGGGCATCAACCTGTACCTGTACCCGAAGATCAACTACGACCCGTTCAAGAGCTTCGCGCCCGTGATCCAGGTCGGCTACCTGCCCAACGTGCTGGTGGTGCATCCCAACATTCCCGCGAAGAACGTGCGCGAGCTGATCGCGCATGCCAAGGCCAATCCCGGCAAGCTGGCCTTCGCCTCCTCCGGCAGCGGCGCGTCGTCGCACCTGGCGGGCGTGCTGTTCAACATGATGGCGGGCACGGACGTGCAGCACATCCCGTACAAGGGCACGGGACCGGCGCTGAACGACCTGCTTGGTGGCCAGGTGGCGATGTCCTTTACCGACGTGCTGACGGCGCTGCCGCACATCCAGGCCGGCAAGCTGCGGGTGCTGGGCGTGACTTCGGCCCAGCGCTCGCGCGCGCTTCCGGATGTGCCGACGCTGGCCGAACAGGGCCTGAAGGATTTCGACGCCAGTGTCTTCTTCGGCATCGTCGCTCCCGCCGGCACGCCGCCGGACGTGATCGCAAGGCTGAACAAGGCTTTCGCGGCAGTGCTGCAGCAGCCCGACGTGCGCCAGCGCCTCGCCCAGTCCGGGCTGGAGCCGCCGCCGAACTACACGCCGGCGCAGCTGGCGAGCTACATGCGCACCGAAGCCGCGAAGTGGCAGGAAGTGATCCGCGTGTCCGGCGCCAAGGCGGACTGAGGCCGGCGCGATGACGCAAGCTTCATCGGTGCCCGGGGCACTGGCCGGCATCCGGGTGATCGACCTCTCGCGCATCCTCGGCGGCCCGTATTGCGGGCAGATCCTCGGCGACCATGGCGCCGAGGTGCTGAAGATCGAGCCGCCCCAGGGCGACGACACCCGTGCCTGGGGGCCGCCCTTCATCAACGGCGTGGCCTCGTACTACGCAGGCCTGAACCGCAACAAGATCGGCTCGCAGCTGGACCTGTCCACCGAGGACGGCCGTGCGGTGCTGCTGGACCTGCTGGCCACGGCGGACGTGCTGGTGGAGAACTTCAAGACCGGCACCATG
>DATAGN010000252.1:0-19131 GCA_036263715.1 Ramlibacter sp. | reverse complement strand
AGGGGGCGCCGCGCCGGGAAGCGGCGACGGCGTAAGGCACAGTCTTGCGTTCCTCAGGATGAGCCGCGCACTGACCGCGCTGTAGGTCCGCGCCTACGGGACCGGGCGGCGGAACGTTTCCTAATGTACGGACCGGCTGGTGCCGGACCAGGGACGAGACGTGAAGCTGCAGCGCTTCGCCGAGCCAGAACAGACGCGGCCTCCGCACGAGCCGGTGGCCCTGCGCGTCGTGCGCGTCGGGATCGCGGACGACCATCCCATCACGCGCGCGGCGCTGCGCTGCTACCTCGACGAACAGGACGGCATGCGCGTGGTGGCCGAGGCGTCGTCAGGGCGCGAAGCGATCGACCTCGTGCGCACGCAAGGCGTCGACGTGCTGCTGCTCGACCTGGACATGCCGGGGCAAAGCGGCATCGACGCGCTGACCATGATCAAGGCGAAGGCGGAACACGTGGGCGTGCTGGTGCTCTCCGGCTACCCCGAGCACCAGTACGCGGTGCCCCTGATCCGCAACGGTGCCAGCGGCTACTTGAACAAGGCCTGCGAGCCTTCCGAGATCGCCACCGCGATCCGGCGGGTCGCCCAGGGCGGCCGCTACATCACCGCGGTGGTGGCGGAACTGCTGGCCACGCAGGTGATCACGCCCACGCCGGGCGGCGCCCACGAACAGCTCTCCGCGCGCGAGCTGCAGGTCTTCCTCAAGCTGGCCCAGGGTTGCACCGCCGGCGAGGTGGCGGCGGAGCTGTCCCTGAGCGCCAAGACGGTCAGCACCTACCGCGCCCGCCTGATGCGCAAGCTCGATGCACGCTCCAACAGCGACCTCACCTACTACGCCTTGAAGCACCGCCTGCTGGATTGAGGGCGCCGCGCGCCCCCTGCCGCGCCAGGTCCACCGTAGACTCGGCCTCCCTCATCGGTGGAGCCCACCATGCAATATCTCCAGCAGTTCGGCCCGATCGCTTCCCTCATCGCGGGCGTGCTGATCCTGATCATGCCCAAGCTCCTGAACTACATCATCGCCCTGTACCTGATCGTCACGGGGCTGGTGGGACTCTTCGGCCGCTAGCGGGACTGCTCCATGTGGTGGGCGTACAGCTTCTGCATGCCACCCAGCCAGCGGTCGTAGTCCTGCCCCTTCTTCTCGAAGTACTGCGCCACCTCCGGGTGGGGCAGGGCGAGGAAGCGCTCCTCGCGCATGGTCTGGACCACCACGTCCACCACCTGCGCGGGTGACAGCACGCCGTTGATGCCGGCGGAGCCGGTGCCGTCGCGCGTCATGTCCGTCTGCACGGACTGCGGGCACAGGCACGACACGCGCACGCCCTTGCGCCCGTAGGCGATCCGCAGCCACTCCGCGATCGCCACTGCGGCGTGCTTGGTCACGCCATAGGGCGCCGACTCCACGATGTTCAGCAATCCGGCCGCCGAGGCGGTGACGAGGAAGTAGCCCTCGCCGCGCGCCACCATCTCCGGCATCACCGCGCGCGCGGCCCACACGTGCGCCATGCCGTGGATCTCCCACATCTTCTGCCAGAGCTCGTCCTCCAGCTCGATGCCGCCCAGCCGGCCGAGGATGCCGGCATTGGAGATCCACACGTCGATGCGGCCGAAGCGATCGCGCGCTGCCTGCGCCAGGGCCTGGATCTCCGCTTCGCGGCTCACGTCGCAACGCACCGCGATCGCCTGTGCCCCGATCGCCGCGGCGACACCCTGTGCGCGCTCGAGGTTCACGTCCGCCACGACGACGCCCTGCGCGCCTTCGCGCGCGAAGCGCTCCGCCAGTCCGGCGCCGATGCCGCTGGCGCCCCCGGTGACCACCACCACCTTGTCTTTCGTTTCCATGCTGCGTGCCTCCGATGAGGCGCGAGTATCGGCTCCTGGCGCAACAGTGCAAGCCGCAGAGGCGACATCGCTGCACGGCCCACCGGGGGCGGCGCCTGCAATTTGCGGGTGCGGCCTCCGACAGCACCGCGGCTCGCGCGTCCTACACGGTCGGGCAGGACCCTTCGCGATCATCCCTCCATGCACAAACACGGAGAGATGGTGATGACCGCCATGGCACAGGACATTTGGGAAGAACAAGCGGACGAGCCGGAGATCCGCATCGACGGACGCGTGAACCCGGAGGCGGAGGATGCCTACTGGCAGAGCGTGTACTTCGGCGAGGCCTACTACCGCGCCGAGTGCAGCTACGACGACTATGCCCCGGCGTATTGCTGCGGCTACATCGGCTATGCGCAGTACGGCGGCTCCTTCGACGACGCCGAGAAATCCTTGTGCGCGAACTGGTTCCGCATCAAGGGCGACTCGCGCCTGAGCGTCGAGGAAGCCCTGCAGGCGATGCGCGCCGCCTGGGAACACGCTGCCCGCGGGGAGATGCAGGCCCGCCAGGACGAGGAAGAACTCGTCGACGCCAACCTGCTGGCCGCCCATGCGGCGAACAGTCGCCAGCGCGCCTACGCGACTGCCTGACCGACCGGGCGTGCGGCAAAGGCCGCACGCCGGCACGGGCCCCGTCCTACAGGGGTGAACGCGCAGGCGGCACACCATGGTGCATATGCCGCAACCATTCACCACCGAAGACCTGTACCTGCACCTGAAAATCACGGAACTCGACGGCACGCCCGAGGGAGACCTCGTCGCGTGCACGGTTCGTTCCGTGGACCGGGAGCAGGACGATTACGTCTCCTGCATCTGGGGGCTGGCCCTGGACGGCAGCAGCCGCACGCAACTGACGCGCGGCCCCGGCACCGACAACTCCCCGCACTGGTCGCCCGACGGCAGGCAGCTGGCCTTCCTCTCCACCCGCACCGGCGCGGTGAAGGTGTACCTGCTCGCGCGCACCGGCGGCGAAGCTGCGCCGCTGGGAGATCTTCCGGGGGGGGTGTCCGACCTGCGCTGGACGCCGGACAGCAAGAGCCTGCTGGTGACGGCAGCGGTTCCGGTGGACCCGGACTGGCGCGGCGAACGCCCGAACGGGCGCGAGCCGAAGAAGCGCAAGGTGCAGCCCGAACTGGCATGGAAGCTGCCGTACAAGAGCGACGGCATGGGCTACATGCTCAAGCGCGAAGTCCACCTGTTCCGCCTCGACGTCGACGGCGGCGAGCACACGCAGCTGACCGATGGCCCCTTCGACGTGCTCGCCTTCGGCCCGTCGCCGGATGGCCGACGCATCGCGTACACGCGCACCCGCGAGGGCCGCTTTGCCCATCGCACCGACCTGTGGCTTTGCGATGCCGATGGCAGCGGAGCGCGCCAGGTGACGCGGGACTTCGCCACCGTGATGACCCCGGTGTGGTCTCCCGACGGCACGCGGGTGGCCTTCAGCGCCACCATCAAGGAAGGCGACGCCCAGACGAACCTGTTCCTGCTGGACGTGGAGAGCGGCCGCGTGCAGCGCGTGGGTGACGCCGACCTGCAGGTGGGCGACCCCCTGTCCGTGCGCTGGGAGAAAGACTCGCGTTCCATCCTCTTCGTGCGGCAGGAGCGCGGGCGCCACCACGTGGTCCGCATCTCGGCCACCGACGGCAAGCTCGACGCGCTGGTCGAGGGGCACCGGCAGATCGGCGCGTTCGGCACCGCCGGCGACGCACTCGTCTACACCATCGAACATCCCTCCCAGCCCAGCGAAGTGCACGTGTGTCCCGCGGACGGCGGCGGCGAGCGGCAGCTGAGCGACTTCAACCCCTGGTGGCGCGAGCGCACGCCCATCCTGGCCGAGACCTGGGAGTTCGAGGTGCCGGACGGCCTGGGCGGCACCGAAAAGATCGGCGGCTGGCTGCTGCGTGCCGAGGGCAGCAAGGGGCCGATGCCGCTGCTGAACGACATCCACGGCGGCCCGGCCGCCTATGCGCTGCTGGACTTCGACACCAACGTGTTCTGGCAGGTGCTGTGCTCCAACGGCTGGGCGGTGCTCGCGCTCAACGCGGTGGGGTCGGCCAGCTACGGCCGCGAGTTCTGCGAGCGCCTCATGGGCCATTGGGGCGAATACGACCTGCCGCAGCACCTGGCCGCCATCCGGCAGCTGCAGGAAGAGGGCGTGTGCGACGAACGCGTGGCGGTCGCCGGCAAGTCCTATGGCGGCTACCTCAGTGGCTGGGCGATCGGGCAGACCGACATCTTCCGCGCAGCGGTCGTCATGGCACCGGTGGGCAACATCGAGACCCACTACGGCACCTCCGACGGCGGCTACTACGCCGACCCGTACTACATGGGCACCGAGGAGCGCTTCGACCGGAAGCTGGCCAAGCAGCTTTCGCCGATGACGCACGTGGAAAAGGCGAAGACCCCCACGCTGTTCATGCAGGGCGCCGATGACGAGCGTTGCCCCAAGTGCCAGTCGGAGGAGCTGTTCGTGAGCCTCATGCGCGCCGGCGACACGCCCGCCGAACTGGTGCTCTACCCGGGGGAAGACCACCACTTCCTCGGCGAGGGCGCGCCTTCGGTGCGGCAGGACGCGGCCGAACGCATCATTGCCTGGATCAACAAGCACATCGACCAGGCGCCGCCGCCGCTGCCGCAGCAGGACGAGGAGCAAGTGGCGCAGCCGACTTCGCAGCAGCAGGGGCGCTGAGGCTCAGGGCACGCGCAGCAGCTGCAGCAGCGCCTCGACGAAGGGCACCTGGCCGGCGATCAGCTTCACGCGGGCTTCCTCGGGCGTGAACCAGGCGACGCGGTCGATCTCCGGAAACGACTGCGTGCGTCCGGACCGCGGCGGCCACTCCATCTCGAAGCGGTTGCTCACGAGCAGCGCGGGATCGGCATCGCCCTCGAAGGCCCAGGCGCTGATCCGCTTGCCGCTTTTCTGCTTCAACTCGCCCAGGGGCAGGTAGGGCGGGTGGCTCTCGAAGCCGGTTTCTTCATGGAACTCGCGCTGGGCGGCTGCCAGCGGTTCCTCGTCCGGCGCGATCTCGCCCTTGGGCAGGGTCCACGATGCCAGGTCGCGCCGTGACCAGAAGGGCCCGCCCGGATGCGCGAGCAGCACCTGGACCGAGCCGCCGCGGCCCCGGAACATCAGCAAGCCGGCACTGCGGATGGTGGACACGCCGCCAGTGTAGGGCGGCCGCGCCATGGCCGGGGCGCGGGCAGTCAGCCGGTTGCGCGGGCCTGCATGCGGCTGGGGGGCTGGCCCATGGCGGTGCGGAACATGGCCGAGAAGGCGCTCTCGCTCGCATAGCCGCAGGCTGCCGCCACGTGGGCGACCGGTGTGCCGCGGGCGAGCAGCGGCAGCGCATGCGCCAGCACGGCCTGCTGGCGCCACTGCTGGTAGCTGGTTCCGAGCTCCTCGCGAAACAGGCGCGCGATGGTGCGCTCGCTCGCGCCGATCTCCGCCGCCCACTCCGCCAGGGTGGCTCGCCGGTCCGGCGCCGCGAGCACTGCCTCGCACAGCGCCCGCAGGCGCTTGTCGCCCGACGCGCCCCCGGGCATCGGAACGCCGAGCGACTGCGAATCCGCGGCGCACAGTTCGTCCAGCAGCAGTGCGGTGAGCATGTCCTCGCGGGCCCGCGGGAGCCCGGGCTCGTCGAGCGCGGAGACCAGCTCGCGCAACAGCGGCGACACCACCAGCACGCGGCAGCCGCGCCAATCCGCCGGCATGACGGCCGCGTCGATGTAGAGCGTGCGGAACTGGGCTGCCTCGATCACGTGCACCGAATGCGACGCGCCAGGTGCGATCCAGACTGCGCGCGACGGCGGCACGATGTAGGTGACGTCTGCCGCCCCTTCACCGTCGGCGGCCGTCACCTGCAGCACGCCGGTGGCGCAGTAGGCGACCTGGGCCCAGGCGTGGCGGTGCCGGTCGAAATGCGCATCGGCGGCCAGGTGGCGGGAACGCACCCGCACCGGCCGGCCGCGCGTGGGCTGGAACAGGCTGGAGTCGTCGGGGACGACGGAGCGGCGCGGGCGCGGCATTGGCCGATTTTCGCCGAAATCTGGCGAACCATCGTATTTCCGGCAGCCGCCCCGCCGCGTAGCATCCGCGCATGACGTCCGCAGCCAGCACCCTCGCCGTCCCGGCCCCCCTGCGCCACGATGCCGGCGTGATCGGGCTGGTGGGGATCGCCCACTTGGTGAGCCACTTCAGCCAGTTGCTGCTGCCGCCGCTGTTTCCGTGGCTGAAGGACGCGCTGGGCACCAGCTACACGCAGCTGGCCTTCCTGATGACGATCTTCTTCGTCGTCTCGTGCGCCGTGCAGACCGCATCCGGTTTCCTCGTCGACCGCTTCGGGCCGCGGCCGGTGCTCTTCGGCGGCCTGTTGCTGGTCGCCGCCGGCGCCTTCGGCTTCGCCGCAAGCCCCAGTTACGCGGTGATGGCCCTGTTCTCCGTCGTCGCGGGCACGGGCAATGGCGTGTTCCACCCGGCCAACTACACGCTCCTGAACCGCAAGGTGAGCCAGGCCCGCCTGGGCCATGCCTACAGCGTGCATGGCATCACCGGCAGCCTGGGATGGGCGCTCGCGCCCCTGCTGGTCGTGCCGCTGGCGCTGGCCTTCGGCTGGCGCGTTGCCGTGGCTGCCGGGGGCGCCGTGGCCCTGGCGGTGTTCGTCCTCCTCTGGGTCCATCGCGCGCAGCTGGAACTGCCGCCGGCGGCCCCACGCGCGGCGGTCCCCGGCGCGCCGGTCGAGGGCAATTTCGCCTTCCTCGGCATTCCGGCGGTCTGGATGTGCTTCGCGTTCTTCCTGGTGTACGCGGGCGTGCTCACCGGCGTGCAGGCCTATGCGCCGCAGGCAGCGCGCGAGCTGCACCAGATGCCCGTGGCGCTGGCCGCCCTGTGCGTCACCGTGTTCATGGTGTGCAGCGCCGGCGGCACCGTGCTCGGGGGTTTCCTCGCCTCGGATCCGGAGCGCTGCGAAAAGGTGGTGGCCGCGGGCTTCGGCGTCGGGGCGCTGATCGCGGCGACGCTCGGATTCGCGACCGTCCCGTCGGCGGCCGTGCCGGTGCTGTTCGGCGCGATGGGCTTTGCCGGCGGCCTGGCCGGGCCTTCGCGCGACATGCTCGTGAAACGTTCCACACCCGAGAACGCGAGTGGCCGTGTCTACGGCGTGGTCTATTCCGGCCTCGACGTCGGCCAGGCGGTGGCGCCGCTGGTGTTCGGCCTGCTGCTCGATCACCAGCACTGGCGCGGGGTGTGGGTCGTCGTCATCGCCTCGCAGCTGCTGCTGATCGCCAGCGCGTTCCGGGTCCGCAAGGTCCGCCGCACCGTGCTCGCGCCCGCCTAGCAGGAAAAAGCGTGCTGGG
Organism: Ramlibacter sp.; assembly: GCA_036263715.1. Classification (GTDB taxonomy): domain Bacteria; phylum Pseudomonadota; class Gammaproteobacteria; order Burkholderiales; family Burkholderiaceae_C; genus Ramlibacter. The sequence goes on along the minus strand of DATAGN010000252.1, from coordinate 11,895 downwards.
CGCGGTTACATCGGCGCGCTATCCTTCGCCCATGTATGCAGCGTATTTCGGGCTGAAGCAGGAGCCGTTCTCCATCGCGCCAGACCCGCGCCTGCTGTTCATGAGCGAACAGCACCGCGAGGCGCTGGCGCACCTGCTGTATGGCGTGCAGGGCGGCGGGGGCTTCGTGCTGCTCACCGGCGAGATCGGCACGGGCAAGACCACCGTCTGCCGCTCCTTCCTGGAACAGGTGCCCGAGCACTGCAAGCTGGCCTACATCTTCAACCCGAAGCTCACGGTGCTGGAGCTGCTGGAGACGGTCTGCCACGAGTTCGGCATCGCCGTGACGCCGCCGCCGCAGCGTGCCGTTACGGTCAAGGACTACCTCGATCCGCTGAACGCCTTCCTGCTGCAGTCGCATGCGGCCGGCCGCAACAACGTGCTGGTGATCGACGAGGCGCAGAACCTGGCGCCCGAGGTGCTGGAGCAGCTGCGGCTGCTGACCAACCTGGAGACCAGCGAGCGCAAGCTGCTGCAGATCATCCTGATCGGCCAGCCCGAACTGCGGGAGATGCTGGCACGCCCGGAGCTGGAGCAACTGGCGCAGCGCGTGATCGCGCGCTACCACCTGCGGGCGCTGAGCGAGCAGGAATGCGCGCATTACGTGCGGCACCGGCTTGAGGTGTGCGGCCTGCAGCGGCCGCTGCCCTTCGCGCGCGGGGCGCTGCGCAAGGTGCATGCCGCCACCGGCGGCGTGCCGCGCCGGATCAACCTGCTGTGCGACCGCGCGCTGCTGGGCGCCTACGCCAACGGGCAGGGCGAGGTCACCCGCAAGATCGTCGGCCAGGCGGCGGCCGAAGTGTTCCCGCGCGGCAGCCGTCCCCGCACGGCCTGGGCGCGCACCGCCGTCGCGGGCCTGGTGGGCCTGGCCGCCGGCGCCGGCCTGCTGGCAGGTGTCACCCGCATGAACGAGCCGCGGCTGGCGCCGATCTCGTTGACGGTCACGCCGCGCCTGGCCGCCCTCGGGCCCGCCGCGCCCACGCGAGCCGCCGCGACCGCACCGAAGCTGCTGCGCGACGAGAACGCCGCCTGGCGTGAACTGGCGCAGATGTGGCAGCTGCCGCTGGGCGAGGGCGACCCCTGCACGGCGCTCGCCCAGGCACAGGTGCATTGCTTCACCCGCACCCTCAGCCTGCCGGTGATCCGGCAGCTCGGTCGGCCGGGCATCGTCACGCTGGACGCCCAGAGCGGCAAGCCTTCGTACGCGATCCTCGCGGGGCTGACCGACCAGACGGCAACCCTGCGTGCCGACGGCAGCGAGCAGACCGTGACGCTCGCCGCGTTGGCCGAGCGCTGGCAGGGCGAGTTCGCGACCTTGTGGCGCGCGCCCGTCGGTTATCGCGAGACGCCGCGTGATGGCCAGGGCGGACCGGCCGTGGAATGGGTCGCCACCCGGCTGGCCGCGGCCAAGGGCGCACCGGCACCCGTGGTGAAGGCGAGGCTGGATGCGACGCTGCGCGCGGACCTGCGCGCCTTCCAGCTCGCGCAAGGCTTGCCGGCGGATGGCCTGCCCGGGCCGCTGACCTACATGCAACTCAATCGCGCCAGCGGCGTCACCGAGCCGCGGCTGCGCACCGAACCCTAGAAGCGCCGAACGCATGTCCTACATCCTCGATGCGCTGCGGCGCGCCGACGCCGAACGCGAACGGGACCCGGCCCGCGGCATCCACGCGCAACCGGCGGTGGCCATGCCGGCGAAGTCGCAGCGCCGCGCGCCGGCGTGGGCCGCGCCGCTGGCCGCCGCCTGCGTGGTCGTCGTCGCGGGGCTCGCCTGGTGGGAGCACCAGCCGCTGCCCGCCCGCGTGCTCCCAACCGCACCCGCGGCCGTGGTCGGCCTGCAGGCGGCGCCCGCGCCGCAGCCTGCCGTGGTGCCGGTGGCAGCCAGCGTCAGCCCGCCGGCCCCGGTGGTGGTGGAGCGTGCCCCGGCGAAGGTGGCCACGGCCGTGATCAAGGCGCCGGCTGCAACGCCCGCGCCGGCTGCGACGCCCGCGTCGGGCGCTGCGAGACAGGCGAACGCAGCCGCGACGCCCGCAGCGCCTGCCGCGGCCAACCCGGCACCTGCAGCGGCAGCTGCAGCAGCACCCACTGCCGCACCCGCAGCGGAGCGCATCCTCGCCTTCGGTGAACTTCCGGCGGACGTGCAACGCGAGCTGCCCAAGCTGGCGATCACCGGCGGCGTGCATTCGGAGAACGCCGCGCAGCGCATGCTGATCGTGGGCGGCCAGATCATGGCCGAGGGCGCGGAACTGGCGCCGGGCGTCGTGCTGGAGCAGATCCGCGCGCGCACCGCCGTCCTGCGCTTTCGCGGCTACCGCTACAGCGTCGGCTACTGAGCGATCAGCCAGCGGGTGGCGGCCCCGAGCAGCAGCGACGCTGCCGGCAGCACGCCCGCCACCACGCGCCGCCACGTCGGCTGGTCGCGCAGCGCCAGCAAGGCAGCGACCGTCAGCAGCGCCGTCGGCTCCGGCATGAAGCCGAACACCTCCGCTTCGCTCCAGGGGTGGCCCGTCACCGGCGCCAGCAGCGGCCACGCGCACGCGAGCGCAGCGAGTGCGAGCGGAAATGCCGCCGGCGCCTGCGGCCGTTCCTCACGTGGCAGCAGCGCCATCAACGCCAGCAGCAGGGCCTGCGCCAGGGCCGCGGCTGCCAGCCATTGCGCCGCCGGGAAGATCTCCGTGTAGCGCTGCCAGTGGAAGGCGCCGCCGACCCACGCCCATGCGATCGCGAGCATGGGCAGCACGATGCGGGACCGCTGCACGCGCAGCAAGGCGACGACGGCGAGCGCCGCCGCGACGCCCGCCAGCTGGCCGGGCCACCAGGCGGCGTTGTAGCGGGCGACCAGCCGCCAGTACGCCTGCGGCGAGAACATCAGGAAGTCCGACAGCGAGTAGGTCCACCACTCGCTCATAGAGTCGCGACGTGCGCAGCCATGCGCCGGCGCATCGCCTCGTCCGGCATGCGGCCGCGCGCGGCGGCGAGGTTCTCGCGCACGTGGTCGACGCGGCGCGTGGCGGGAATCGCGCAGGTCACCGCCGGATGGCTGATGACGAACTTGAGCGCGACCTGCGCCCAGCTCTTGCACTCGATGTCCGCCGCCCAGGCCGGAAGCGGGTGCTTCTGCAGCCGGCGCACCAGCGCGCCTTCCTGGAAGGGCCGGTTCACCAGCACCGCGATGCCCCGTTCGGCCGCGAGCGGCAGCAGGCGCTCCTCGGCCTCCCGGTCGAACAGGTTGTAGGTGAACTGCACGAAATCGAGCTTGTGGTTGCGCATCAGCTGCTCGAACTCGCGGTGCCGCCGGCCTTCCGACGTGGTGATGCCGACGTAGCGCAGCTGCCCGGCCTCCTTCATCCGCTGCAGCAGCGGCAACTGCTTTTCCCAGGCGAGCAGGTTGTGGACCTGCAGCAGGTCGAAGCGGGGCACCTGCCAGAGCTGGCGGGACGCTTCCGCCTGCGCGGCGCCGTCCGACGAGGTCCAGACCTTGTCGGCCGAGAAGACGCGCTGCGGGCCGAGGGCGCGGACGCCTTCGCCGATCACGCCTTGCGCCGAACCGTACATGGGCGAGGAATCGATGATGCGCCCGCCGCCTTCGGCGAAGGCGCGCATGACCTGCACGCATTGCGCGCGCGCCGGCGGGTCCTGTCCGACGTTGAAGGTGATCCAGGTGCCCAGGCCCATCGCCGGCACCTGTTCGCCGGTGGACGGGATGCGACGGGTCAGCAGGGCCGGTTGCGCGGCTGCCGAGCCGGCGGCAGCGAGGGCGGACAGTTGCAGGAGGGTGCGGCGCTTCATGCGTGCAGGCTAGCACTTGCGCGGCGCGTTAGCATGGGCCGCATGCAACGAAGAACGATGCTCCTCGGCCTGCTCGCGCCCGGGGTGACCGGTGCCCTTGCGCAGGGCGACGATACGCTCTGGCCCCTGCTGCAACGCGGCGGCCAGGTGGTGATGATCCGGCACGGCTTGACCGATCCGGGCGTGGGCGACCCGCCGAACTTTCGCCTGGGTGAGTGCAGCACGCAGCGCAACCTGAACGAGGAGGGCAGGCGCGAGGCCCGGCGCCTCGGCGAGGCATTGCGCGCGCGCAACGTGCCGGTGGCCGGCGTGCTCTCCAGCCCGTGGTGCCGGTGCCTCGACACGGCCCGGCTGGCCTTCGGGCGCGAGGCCCAGGCCCATCCCGCGCTGTCGAACCTGTTCGGGCGGCACGAGCGCGAGGCCGCGCAGGTGCCGGAGTTGCGCAAGCTGGTGCGCGCACCGGCCGGCGGCGGCAACCTGTTCCTGGTGACGCACGGATCCACCACGCTGGCGCTGACGGGTGTGTCGCCGTCGACGGCGGAGATGGTGGTGCTGACGCCCCAGGCCGACGGCGCCTTCCGCGTGGCGGGCCGGCTGGCGGTCCGCTAGCTCAATCGGACGCCGCGGCTTGCGGCGGCTGGAAGACCGACCAGCGGCCGTCCTTGAACAGGTACAGGCCGGAGGAGATGCGCGTGGCGTCGCTGCTGGCGAACAGCGCGGCGGCGCTGAAGCGCAGCGTGGCCACCGCGGAGTCGTCGTCGGCGCGGGCGAACACGAGGCCGTGCCGACCGGGCACGGCTGCGACGATGCCGGCGGGCGAGTGGCGCAGTTGCTCCAGCCAGAAATCGCGGTCCAGGAAGTAGCTGCTATCGAGCTCCGGCGCGTTGCCGTGCACCTGCATCAGGCCGCCGCTCCAGGGCTGGGCGACCGGCTCGCCGTAGCGGCGCCGCAGGTTGTCCACGGCGCGGGCGAGCGCCTGTTCGGGCGACAGGCGCAGGCGCCGGAGGTCGTCGGGCGAGGCGCTCTGGATCCTGCGGCCGCCGTCGAAGACGAGGCGCAGGTGCATGTCGCCGAGGTACTGGAACCAGCTGGCCTCGAACTCCACCTCGCGGCCGTCCGGCATGCGCGCGCGGATCTTGCCGAACGGCGTGAGCATCTCGTCCTGCTTGTTGGCCCCGGGGCTTTCCCGCAGCACCACCAGCAGGTTCGATTCGCTCACGTCGAAGCGCTCCGTCTCCGCCGCCTGCAGCCCCGTCATCGCCACCAGCAGCGCGCCTGCGCTGCAAAGCGATCGCATCCAATGCTTCATCGCGTACCCCTCCGTCGCTTCCATCGTGCAGGCTCGCGCGCGTCTGCGCAAGCGCGCAGTGCATGCGTCCCCCGCACGGAGGAGGGCGTCGTCGGCTGCGTGCAACGCCATTGGTTACCCTTCTTGCGCTGCCGGGGGCACTTGTAAGGGGGGTGCTGCGTAGCATCGCAGCCTTCGTAGTTCATCCTCAGAGGAATCGCTTCATGGCCCTGCAATCCCCTTTCTTCAACAGCAACAACCGGCGCGAGGATGCGAACCCGCGCACGGGGGTGAGCCCCAATGCCGCAGCCGCCTCGGGCCAGGCGCAGCCGGCGGCGCCCGCGGCACCGGCGACATCCGCCGCGGCGAGCACCGCACCCGCGACCCGGGACGGCGAGAGCAAGCTGACGGTCGGCCCGAACATCAAGCTCAAGGGGGTGGAGATCACCGACTGCGACACCCTCGTGGTGGAGGGCTCGGTGGAGGCGACGATGGATTCGCGCGTGATCCAGATCTCCGAGCGCGGCGCGTTCAAGGGCTCGGCCGAGATCGACGTGGCGGAGATCCGCGGCGTCTTCGACGGCGAGCTGACCGTGCGCCAGAAGCTGGTGATCTATTCGACCGGCAAGGTCACCGGCCGCGTGCGCTATGGCAAAGTCGTCATCGAAGAGGGCGGGCAGCTCTCGGGCGACGTGGAGTCGGGCACCTCGGCGCGCCCGGTGCCGGCGCAGCGGCCGATCATCCAGCCGGTGCAGTAAGCCCCTCGTCATTCCCGCCTTCGCGGGGATGACGACTCAAACAGCGCTCTTGTGCCGCGCGATGCAGGTGTCCAGCACCTCCTCGTGCGACTTGCGCCACCAGTTGCCGGTGGAGAAGATCTCCACCTCGCTGTAGCCCGCGTAGCCCTGCGCTTCCATCCAGCCGCGGATCTTGGGGATCTCGATCACCCCGTCGCCCATCATCCCGCGGTCGTTCAGCAGGTCCGTCGTCGGCGTCATCCAGTCGCACACGTGGAACGCCAACAGGCGCTCCTTGCCCGCGCGCTCGATCTGCTGCCGCAGCTTCGGGTCCCACCACACGTGGTAGACATCCACCGCGACGCCCAGCGCACCCGTGCGCTGGGGATCGAGTTCGTCACAGACGTCCAGCGCCTGTTCCATCGTGTTGATGCACGCCCGGTCGGCCGCATACATCGGATGCAGCGGCTCGATGGCCAGCGGCATGCGCGCCTGCCGCGCGTAATCGAGCAGTTCGGCGATGCCGTCGCGCACCTGCGCGCGCGAGAGCGCGATGTCCTTGTGCGCGGGCTGGCCCTGCAGGGCCCCCGGCAGGGCACCCACCACCAGCACCAGGCACTTCGCGTTCAGCTCGGAGGCTTCGTCGACGGCGCGGCGGTTGTCGTCACGCGCCGCTTTCAGGCCGGCCGCATCCGCGGCCGGGAACATCCCGCCGCGGCAATAGCCGGAGAGCTCCAGGCCGTGCGTGCGTACGAGCTGCGAGACGGTTGCCAGCCCCGCGGCCTGCACCTGGTCGCGCCACGGCGAGATCGCCCGGATGCCGCGCTGCACGCACGCTTCGATGATGTCCGGCAAGGGCAGGTCCTCGCCGCGGCTCTTGCGCACGCTGGCGGTGTTGATGGACAGCCAGTGGTGGTCTTGGGAAAAGTCGCGCATGTGTTTGGTCTCAGGATCCAGGGGTGCGGTCGCGCCGCCACTGGCGCACGATCGCGGCGTTGTCGAGGTCGCCGTCGCCCGCGGCGATGGCATCGCGCATCAGCCGGGCGTGCGCCTCGGAAAGGGGGAGCGGCTGGCCGGCGGCGCAGCCGGCGGCCAGCATCAGGTCGACGTCCTTCAGGTGCTGGCGGATGCGCGACTGCGGCTCGAAGCGGCCGCTGACCATCAGCGGACCCTTGGTTTCGGCTGCTGCGGAGCGCGCGGGCGTGGCCAGCACGAGCTGCAGGAACGCCTCGGGCGCGATGCCCTGGCTTTCGGCGAAGGCCAGGCCTTCGGCCAGCGCGGCGCGATTGAGCCCGAGCACCAGGTTCGTCGCGAGCTTCGCCCTCGCTGCCGAGCCTGCGGGCCCGACGTGAATGCGGCGCGGCGAGATGGCAGCGAGAACGTGCGCCCAGCGCGCGATGTCGTCGCTGTCACCCCCCAGCAATTGCGTCGCTTCGCCGGCGGCGATCTGCTGGCTCGAGCCGGAGAGCGGCCCTTCGATGAAGGCGATGCCGCGCTCGCGCAGTTGCGCCGCCAGTGCCTGCAGCGCTTCGGGTTCGCCGGTGGAGCAGTCGATGACGGTCGCGCCCTGTAGGTTGGGTTCGCGCAGCGACCCCAACACCTGCACGACGTCCCTCGTCTCGAACACCGCGATCACCACGCACGCACACGCCTGGCCCACCTGCCGCACCGAATCGCATGCGATCCCGCCCAGCCCCGGCAGCGCGCTGCGTGCCTCCTCGCGCAGGTCGAACCCATGGACCTCGAAGCCCGCGGCCAGCAAACGCGTTGCGAGCGCCTGCCCGACGAGCCCTAGGCCCACGATGCCGATCGCCTGCTTCATGGCGCCAGCGAGGTCCCGCCGCAGACCTGGATGTCCTGGCCCGTGATCGCCGCGGCGGCGGGCGAGAGCAGGTAGGCCACCAGCGAGGCGACCTCCCCGGGTTGGATCAGCCGGCCGATCGGCGGCAGGCGCGAAGGCGTGTCCTGGCGGGCCGGGTCGCGCAGCATGGCCGTGTCGGTCGCGGCAGGCGAAACGACGTTGACCGTCACGCCGCGGGTGACGACCTCTGCCGCCCAGCTGCGGGCGAGCGAGGCGAGGGCCGCCTTCGTCGCCGCGTACTGGCTGCGCCCGGCGACGCCGCGGGCCACGCGGCTGCCCACCAGCACCATGCGGCCGTGCCCGGACTCGGCCATCCGCGGAAGGAAGACATTCGCGAGGTCGGTTGCGGCTTGCACGTGCAGGCGCCACATCGTTTCGCCGTGCCCGGCGTCGAGCGCACCGAGCGAGGCGGGCCGCAGGATGCCCGCGGCATGCACCACCGCCTGCACGGACCCGCTGGCTTGCACCGCATCCAGCAACGCTGCGCGCTCGGTCAGGTCCACGCGCTGCGCCGTGAAGCGCGCATCCTCCAGCGCAGGGGGCGCGACGTCCAGGCCGCGCACCTGCCAGCCCTCGGCCAGCAGCATGCGCGCGACAGCCAGGCCGATCCCCGAGCTGCTGCCGGTGACGAGCGCCCGCCCGCGCTCATTCGACACGGATGTTGCCTTCGGTGATGATCTTCTGCGAGCGCGCCATGTCGGCCGCCTGGAACTTCAGGAAGTCGTCGACCGAGCCGGGCGTGAGCAGCAGCCCCTGCTGCGCGAGCCTGTCGTTCATCTCGCCGGCAAGGGCCTTGTTCACTTCGGCGTTGAGCCGCTGCGTGATGTCCATCGGCAGCTTCGCCGGGCCCCAGAGGCCGTACCAGCTGTAGAACTCGTAGCCGGGAATCGTCTCGGCGACCGTCGGCACGTCCGGCAGGTTGGGCGCACGGGTGCTGGAGGTGACGGCCACCACGCGCAGCTGGCCGCTGCGGTGGAACTGCAGCGAGCCGAGGATCGGGTCGATGAAGCCGTGGATCTGGCCGCCGATCAGGTCCTGGAAAGCCGGCGCCGTGCCCTTGTACGGCACCACCGTGTATTCGATGTTGCCGCTGCGCTTGAGCAGTTCGGTCGAGAGGTGGCCGGCCGAGCCGATGGAGCCGACCGCGAACGTCATCTTGCCGGGATTGGCGCGCGCGTACGCAAGCAGCGAGCGGATGTCGGTGATCGGCAGGTTCTTGTTGATCGCCACCGAAAGCGGCGCCTTGGCGACCAGCGCGATCGGCTGGAAGTCGCGCACCACCGAATAGGGCACCGACTTCATGGTCATCGGTGCGCTGACGAAGGTGGAGGCGTTGAACAGCAGCGTGTAGCCGTCGGCCGGCGCCTTGGCCACCGCGTCGGCGCCGATGGTGCCGTTGCCGCCCGGGCGGTTCTCCACCACGAACGGCTGCCCCAGTTGCTCCGCGAGCTTCTGCGCGAGCTGCCGCCCCACCGCGTCGAGCGTGCCGCCCGGCGGGAACGGGATGATCACCTTCACCGGCCGCGCGGGCCAGGCCTGGGCGGCGGCGGCAAGGCTGGCGACGGCAAGGCAGCCGGCCAGTGCGAATTTCAGGGTGCTCTTCCACATGGCCGGTCTCCTTGGGGGACGGGGGTTACTCGATGCCGTGCAGCGCCGACAGCGTCTTCATGCGCCGCACCGCCAGGTCCGGTTGCTCCAGCAGGTTGGCCGCATCGGCCAGGCGGAACAGCTCCGCCAGGTGCGGCAGGCTGCGCGTGCTTTGCTGGCCGCCCACCATGGTGAAGTGTTTCTGGTGGCCATTGAGCCAGGCCATGAACACCACGCCCGTCTTGTAGAAGCGCGTGGGTGCCGCGAAGATGTGGCGCGACAGCGGCACGGTGGGGCCGAGGATCGCGTGGAACTTGTCGATGTTGCCGCGGGCGAGTTCGCCGAGCGCGGCGCTCGCGGCCGGCGCGATGGCATCGAAGATGCCCAGCAGCGCATCGCTCTTGCCGTGCACCGGCTCGGAGCCGAAGCCGTCGCCGGCGATCAGCTCGGCGTAGTTGAAGTCATCGCCCGTGTACATGCGCACGCCCGCGGGCAGGCGGCGGCGCATGGCGATTTCCTTGTCCTTGTCCAGCAGCGAGATCTTGATGCCATCCACCTTGGACGCGTGGGCCGCGATGATGCCGACGGCGGTGTCCATCGCCGCATCGACGTCCTTCGTGCCCCAGTAGCCGGCCAGTGCGGGATCGAACATGTCGCCCAGCCAGTGCAGGACCACCGGTTGCCTTGCCTGCGACAGGATGCGGCCGTAGACCTTCTCGTAGTCGGCCGGGCCCTCGGCCACGCGCGCGAGCGCCCGCGAGGCCATCACGATGAGGCGGCCACCGAGCTTTTCGATCGCCGCCATCTGCTCCTCGTAGGCGCGGATCACGTCGTCGATGCTCCTGGCATCCTCGACTGCCAGGTGGTCGGTGCCGCACCCGGATGCGACGAGCGCCCCCGGCACGTCGCGCGCAGCGTCCAGCGAGCGGCGGATCAGTTCCAGCGAGGTGGGCCAGTCCATGCCCATGCCGCGCTGTGCCGTGTCCATGGCTTCGGCGACGCCCAGGCCCATGCCCCACAGGCGCTGCCGGTAGGCGATGGTGGCGTCCCAGTCGACGGCGGACTGCAGCCACGGGTCCACCGCGGCGAGCGGGTCGCCCACCACGTGCGCGGCCGAATACGCGATGCGGTTGAAGGTGATGCCGGTGGCCGGCTGCACCGGCTGCGTGCCGCGCAGCGCGTAGCTTTCGATGGTGCCGGCGCGGCTGGGAAGCTTCAGGGTCAAGGCCATGGCGCGCTCCTCAGACGTTCAGGGGCGGGACATCGACGAAGCGGCGTTCCTTCCAGCTTTGCAGCGCGGCCTCGACCAGCTGCACGCCCTTGGCGCCTTCCGGCAGGGTCCACTTGTACGGCGCGTCTTCGACCACGTGCCGGATGAAGTACTCCCACTGGATCTTGAAGCCGTTGTCGTAGAACTGCGTGTCGGGCACTTCCTGCCACTGCTCGGTGAAGTTCATCGTCTGCTTCACGTCCGGGTTCCACACCGGCCGCGGCGTGTTGACGCGGCTCTGCGCCTTGCACTCGGTCAGCGTCGCCACGGCGGAACCGTGCGTGCCGTCGACGTGGAAGGTGACCAGGTCCTCGCGGTTCACGCGGGTGGCCCACGACATGTTCAGCTGTGCGATCACCGGCTCGCCGTTGTGGCCGACCAGTTCGGCGATCGCATAGGCGGCGTCATCCGCCGTGGCCTTGTACGGCTTGCCGTCTTCGTCCCAGCGCTCGGGGATGTGCGTGGCGCCCAGGCAGGAGATGGACTTGACCTCGCCGAACAGGTTGTCCAGCACGTAGCGCCAGTGGCACATCATGTCCAGGATCATCCCGCCACCGTCCTCGGCCCGGTAGTTCCAGGACGGGCGCTGGATCGGCTGCAGGTCGCCTTCGAACACCCAGTAGCCGAACTCCAGGCGCAGCGACAGCATGCGGCCGAAGAAGCCGGCGCGGCGCAGCATGTCCAGCTTGCGCAGGCCGGGCAGGAACAGCTTGTCCTGCACCGCGCCGTGCTTCAGGCCCGACTTCTTCGCGGTCTCGGCGATCTCCATCGCCTCAGCCAGCGTCGTGGCGATGGGCTTTTCGCAGTACACGTGCTTGCCCGCGCGCAGCGCCTTGGCCAGCAGCGTGGGCCGCATCTGCGTGGTGCCGGCGTCGAAGAAGACGGTGTCTTCCTTGTTGGCCAGCGCCTTGTCCAGGTCGGTGCCCCAGCGCTCGATCTTGTGCGCGCGGGCGAGGGCCTCGATCTTCTCGGCGTTGCGGCCGATCAGGATCGGGTCCGGCATCACCTTGTCGCCGTTGGCGAGCGTGACGCCGCCCTGGTTGCGGATCGCCACGATCGAGCGGATCAGGTGCTGGTTCATGCCCATGCGTCCGGTGACGCCGTGCATGATGATTCCGAGGCGCTGGGTAGCCATGTGTCTTCCCCTTGATTACTTCTGGACTTCGAGGCCGGCGGCCTTCACCAGCGCGGCGTTGCTCTTGATCTCTTCGCGGATGTACGCGTCGAAGCGGGCCGGCTCCAGCGTCCAGGCGTCGGCGCCCAGCGTGTTGAAGCGCTCCTTGACCTCCGGCGTGGCGAGGGCCTTCACCACCTCGTCCTGCAG